>JANWKP010000147.1 GCA_025451315.1 Nitrososphaerales archaeon
ACAATGGAATTCTGCAGTGTTTTAAAATACGTAATAGTTGATCTGCTAGTCTAACATATTTGGATTGTTGTTTGTTCAATAATTGATGGTAGAATGTTGCTAGCTATGATGGTTTCTACAGAGCCCTAATTTTATTATAGTTGATATATAGATAGACAGAAATGAAAACACCTCGATACATCTGCTCTAAATGTAGAGAGCCCTTTACAAGAAGATGGAATGCAAACCGTCGTTGCAACAATAAACATTATGGTGAAATCGAAAACATTATCTCTTTTACTGAGTATATAATGAATCAGAAAGATTCCATTCCTTTATACGGTTATTCCTAACATAACAGTCCTCATCATGTAAATGTAAATAACCATCTATTTTTTGACAAGTCAATTTCCGCCGATAATTTGAGTTTCACTACTCTAACAGATCCAATTGACAATGCCATAGACCGTGAATTATTACCGTATAAGATATTCGAACAATGAGGTCCGAAATATGAAGAAAAGAGACGTATTCTTGATTATGTACCTGAACCGTCTAGAAAGATACTGTTTGGCAACGCTATATCCTCAACAATCAATTCTGATAATCCAGTAGATACAATGAGTAAAAAATTAACAGATCTTCGTAAATCCAATAGTAGTGTGATGATGTTGAATGATCTAGCATCATTCTATGGTAAAGACAAAGCATACATAAAGGAGTTTTTAAAATTAAAATTCAAACAAAAGGAATAAGTCAATTTAACATACAAAATTAATTAAAATGACATTGTATTTTAAATCAAGTCTAAAAAAATAACATATAACTTATGACTTAATTTTATTTTGATTGATCATTGAAAATGATAAACAATAATAATTTAGACAAAAAGATGATCAGTAAGATCTAGTTTGAAAATACCATCAGGAAAAAATAGCCTAAAATCAAATATAATAAAAGTGCTTTTCGAAATAATATAAAACAGATGAGTTGACTAATAAAGTAATGATTGAAGATTATGAAAAACTAGGTATCTTTTATTTAGGTAAGAAATATAATATGGAATCAAAAAGCACTGAAGAACAACTAGTTTTGTATGAATCAAAGGATTTGCTTACTCATGCTGTTTGTGTTGGTATGACTGGAAGTGGAAAAACAGGTTTGTGTATGGTTTTACTCGAAGAAGCAATTATTGATGGGATACCATTAATAATAGTCGATCCAAAGGGAGATATTTCCAATCTTTTGCTTACCTTTCCACAATTAAATGCAGAAAATTTTTTACCATGGGTAAATGAGGAGGATGCTATAAAAAAAGGACTTTCATTACAGGAATATGCAAAAAATCAAGCAGAAACATGGAAGAAAGGGTTATCGGATTGGAATCAACTGGAAGAACGAATAGGGAGACTACGCAATTCAGCAAATTTTATCATATACACACCTGGCAGCAATAGCGGAATCCCAGTCTCTATCTTGAAATCATTTTCATCCCCATCAAAGGAAATAATAGAAGATTCTGAATTGTTCAGAGAAAGAATAGATAACACAGTAACTAATTTGTTAACGTTAGCTGGTATAAAAGCCAATCCGCAGAATCGTGAGCATATTCTCATTTCCACAATTTTAAATAATGTATGGAATGCTGGAGAGGATTTTGACCTTGCTGGATTAATAAAGGCAATACTAAACCCTCCAATGAATAAAGTAGGAGTATTGGACATAGAATCATTTTTTCCATCAAAAGATAGATTCGGCCTAGTCATGGCTTTAAATAATTTATTAGCATCACCTAATTTTTCTTCATGGATGGATGGAGTAGACCTTGATATAGGAAACATATTGTACGATAAAAGTGGAAAACCAAATGTTTCTATTTTTTCCATATCTCATTTGAATGACAATGAACGTATGTTTTTTGTAACACTTCTGTTAAATCAGATTCTATCTTGGGTTAGAGCTCAATCAGGTACAGTGAGTTTAAGATCTATTTTATATATCGATGAAATATATGGATATCTGCCACCAATAGCTAACCCGCCGTCTAAACAACCGTTGATGACTCTATTAAAACAGGCTAGGGCCTTCGGCCTAGGAGTGGTATTATCGACACAAAATCCAGTTGATTTGGATTACAAAGGATTATCAAACACAGGGACCTGGTTTATTGGAAGATTGCAAACTGAACAAGATAGAGATAAAGTATTAGATGGACTTGTTGGGGTATCTCAAAATGGTAATAGAACAGTTAATAGAAAAAATATAGAACAATTAATTTCGGGTTTAGACAATAGGATCTTTTTGATGAATAATACTCATGAAGACGGTTTAGAAATGTTCCAAACCCGATGGGCACTATCATATTTACGAGGACCACTTGTAAAAGATCAAATAAAACAATTAATGACTCATATGAAAAAATCAAAAGACTTTTTTGTAACTAAAACAAAATTAGAAGATTTAGACCAACCAATTGTTTCTAAAAATGATCTTAATAATGACCATCCAAAGATTAAAAGTAAAACCAAAAACGAAATAAAAGAACAACCTATACTATCTCCTGGAATAACTCAATATTTTATTCCGATATCTTTTCTAGGAGCTAAAAAACCAAACGAATTTATTTATAAGCCTGTAATACTTGGAGCAGTTTCCTTAAATTTTACTGATACAAAATTAGCTGTAGATATAATAAAGGATTTGACTTTTATTACACCAATAGTTGACGGATCAATTCCTGTTGATTGGACTAATTCTCAGCAAATCGAAATTGATATAAAAACCCTACAGAAAAATCCTGAAAGTGAGAATTTTATGGAATTACCACCCGAAGCATCCAAACCAGCAAATTATGACTCATGGAAGAAAGATTTTATTGATTGGCTGTATAGAAATCAAAAACTGAACTTATTTAAAGTAAAGAATTTAAAAGAAATTTCAAAGGCTGAAGAATCAGAACGTGATTTTAAAATAAGAATTGATACATTAATTCGAGAGGATAGAGATAATATGACTCAAAAATTACGCCAAAAGTATGCGTCTAAAATGCGTTCACTTCAAGAGAAAATTCAAAGAACTGAAGCCATTGTAAGATTACAACAAGAACAGGCACAACAACAAAAAATCCAAACTGCTTTTTCCTTAGGAAGTACAATAATAGGAGCATTCATGGGTAGAAAGACCGCCAGATATTCGACACGAAGAGCGTCTGATGTTATGAGAGGAGTAACAAGAACAGCAAAAGAAAAAAATGATGTAAACAAAGCTCTACAAAACTTGCAATCATTTCAACGACAGTTTTTAGAACTAGAAACTGAATTCAAAGCAGAAGTTGTAGAAATTGAAAATAAAATAAGAAAGAATTTAAATGATTTAGAAACAATAACTCTTAAGCTTGATAAAAAAGATATTTCCGTCAAATTATTATCTTTGACGTGGGTACAATCATCCAACAATACCAACTAATTAGAAGAGAATTTAAAAAATGATTTATATTATATTACATAAAAATTAAATATTTTAATGAGATCAGACAAAAAACTATAAACATAGTAAATCACTGATATACAATTTTATACTGTACAAGACAAACCTATTTTAAAAGATGTATATTGACTTAATTTTCATATATGAATCCAGTAACAATTATTAGATAAACGATCGTTCATCTTCATATATCTCATTCACGTATGATATAAATGATAAGAACTTAAAAAAAATTTTCATTCACTATTGTTTTCAATTTTAGTATTAAAAATCAATTAAATAATAAAAGTGAATTACATTAATAACAATTTTGTTATTCAAACCTCTGAGACCTATTCTGAATATCTCCCAATATTAAACAATTATAGAGTGATTATCTCTACCGATTAAAAGAAATAGTGTTCATATACGAAAATGGATATAAATTATATCTGAATTAATGTTATAAAGGTCAAAAGCATATACCTAATGAATAGATAAACATTAAGGTTTTATAATAAGATGTTATATATGGAATTCTATAGCAGTTTGATTTTAACTTGAAAATTGATAATTATTATTTCAATTTATTATTCTTATCTTCACATAAAGGAATAAGTATAATCCAAGTATGTCTCTATTATGATTATTAAGATTGACATCTGCATGGGAAGAAATTGATGAATGGGGACCTGAAAAGTTTTTGCAGGTTTACGATCCTGATACTGGAATGAAAGGAGTTTTAGTTATTGATAATACTTCAACAGGTCCAGGAAAAGGAGGTATACGATTTGCTCCAAGTGTTACGCCATTAGAAATTTTTAGACTTGCCAGAACTATGACATGGAAATGTGCTGCAGCTGGCCTTCCTTTTGGTGGTGCCAAAGGTGGTATAATTGCTGATCCAAATAAAGTTGATAGAGTGTCATGGATGAAATCATTTGCAAAAATGATTAGACCTTATTGTCCTTCTCAATACATAGCTGCAACAGATGTAGGGACAACAGAACTTGATATGGCAATTTTTGCACATGAAATAGGTGACATGCGGGCCTGTACTGGCAAACCATCTGAGCTTGGAGGTATTCCTCATGAACTTGGAACTACAGGTTATGGAGTGAGTGTAGCACTACAAACAGCTTTTGATATACTAAAAGAATTAAAAATTATTCAACTGTCACAAAAGGCTCAGACTAGAGTCGTCATCCAAGGTTTTGGAAATGTTGGATCATTTGCTGCTCGATTCCTTGATCAAAACGGAATTAAGGTAGTGGGTGTAAGTGATGTGTCAGGATTTATCTATAACAAAGAAGAGAATGGATTGAATATTCCTAAATTGATGAAAGATATGAAAGGAAAAGCCAAGCTTTCAGATTTAAAAGATTATGGATATGATATAAGAGATAAAGATGAAATCTTTGAAATTGCGTTGGATATTTTTATTCCTGCTGCTATGGGTGGTGTAATAAATAATAAAACTTCATCAAAATTAGTTGGAAATGGTGTAAAAATGGTTGTAGAAGCAGCAAATATTCCTACTACTTCAGATGCAGGTGAATATTTGCATAAGAATAAAATCTGGATTATACCTGATTTCCTAGCTAATGCTGGTGGTGTAATCGGTTCCTTTGTTGAATATCAGGGAAGAACTGAAAAGGAAGCATTTGATCTTATTGAATATAAAATATCCAAGAACATAAAAGAAGTACTTACAGAGGCAATAATGAAAGAAGAGAATCCGAGGAAAATAGCTACTGAACTATCAAAACAAATAGTATATAGAGCAATGTTGTTGAGACAAGGGGCAATAAGTGTTGCACGTGAAGCTTATGATAGAAAAGATAGAATTTCATTATAAGAATAAAATAAAAAAACAAACAATTACAATAGATACTTAATACTAAAGTAAGGTATAACCTCTCCCAGAATTAGCTAGATAAATTTGTGATCCACAAATACAAATGAATACATGTCCATTTATTTATAATTGAACACAGTATCCATGGTCAATATTGCAGTCATGGTTGGGGGAATTCGCTACAATCAAGATGAGATATCTTCCTATTATTATCATTATTTCCCCAACCATATGTCATATAGAATAGATCATAAAAAAAATCTTTCATAGTTTGAGCAATATGAGGAATATATTAAAGATTAGGATTAGAATGCTTCTTTAACTCGAAGGGATAAATGGTGTGTCTTTTTCTATTCATCTTATGGGTAAGAAAGTTTAGGACTTACTAGAGATGTTGATAATTCGAGAGGACATTTTCTAGCTCAAATGAAATGGTTCGAACATTAATCAGTGGAATAAGATTGGTTACATATGTTTATAATTCTTCTCTTAATAAAACAAATATCCATCATGCTACTACAATAAATGATACTAAAGAGAAAGAACCTATGATTATGATGCAACATTGAAATCGTCTGTATTTTACTAACTTAAGAATAGCATTCAAAATAAGTATAAAAAATTAAAATATAGTGAATGATAGATTAATATCTATTGGTTTCTACTTTCTCCTTTCTGCTATTTTTGATATAAACTGAAGTTATGGGTATAACTAATGAAGACACTAATGCTGCACTGCACCAATGAATGCCAAATGAAACCTATTGTATATCCATCAATATTTGTTGTACCTATGATAATCAATGTCTCTGTATGGGTAAAGTCAATAGCAACAATGGTTTCAAGAGCTAACTAAGAAATACATACATAAAATGAGAGCTTTACATTTGTAAAGAATAAATTTGATTCTATTCGTTTTCTATTGAAATGTTTAATGTTTAAGAATAGCTATAGAATAATATTTTACATTTGTATAGCCCTAATATTAAATATGTATTTATCAATATGATAAAAGGCCCTTTTTGTAATATGAATATAAATGAGAAAACGACACAATACACTTTAGAAATTAATAGAAACAAAATATACATTTGTTCAGCTGCATGCAAACACCAATCAGAACAAAATACTTCAAAATATGGATACTAATGTAAATCAAAATAATCAAAAGAATTTAACTTTCTGTTTCAGATTTACCTTCATACATTCTTTTTATTGATTCTATTCTTCCCTTATATTTTTCACTATAATCTCTTTTACAAGAATTGCAACAAAAAAAGCGTTCAAAGTCTGCAAATTTTAAAACTCTAGGTTTGCCAAGAACTGGGCCGTGACAATAATCACATTCTAGGTCTATTGCAAGTCCGTTTGTTATTTGTTCTTTTATTTTGTCTACTTCTTTCAATAAGTTGTTATGAGCATTTTTATCAAAATACTTCTTTTCTTTTTTTGTTTTGACTTTATTAATATTTTGTAATTGAATGACATCGTCTGTATTATTTACTTTGCCAAAGTCAAAGACTGGAAGAACTCCTTTAATAAAACCTATGTTAACTAGTCTTTCGAATCTTGCCTTAACTGTAGGGGTGGTTATTCCTGTTTCTCTTGATATTTGCCTAAACGATTTTCTTCCATCTTTTAAAAGTGATTTTATAATTGCTATGTCATTGTTATCTAGATGTAAAGGCACGATATTCTAATTCTTTAGTTCATTATAGTTATATATCATTTACATTTGTAAAGTTATCATATTAAATATGTATTTATTGGTATATTTGGTATGGCCAAAGACCCAATATGTGGAATGTTTGTAGAAGAAAATGAAAATTCTATACAACATATTAGAGAGGGAATAAAGTACTATTTTTGCTCATCACAATGTTTAAATGAATTTCTAGAGCCTGAGAAGGCATTAAAAAAATTAAAGATACATGTTGCTATAAGTATCGCACTTACCATACCAATAATAATACTTAGTTTACCTCATATGATTCCAGAAATTGGACATACATTTCCAATGGAGATGATGGAATATACAAATTACATACTTTTGGCTTTAGCAACTCCAATACAATTCTGGATTGGATTACGCTTTTATAGAGGTTTTTGGGATGGAATTAAAGCTAAAGCATCCAACATGGATACACTAATAGCTATAGGAACTACAGCTGCCTATCTATATAGTGCAATTGTGACTGTTGTTCCTGGCTACTTTCCGTTTACTGCTGTATATTTTGAAACAGCTGCAATAATAATTACACTCATTCTAGTTGGAAAACTACTTGAAACAAAAACCAAGGAAAAGGCTTCAAATGCAGTAAGAAAATTACTTGATTTAAAGCCACGGACAGCAAGGGTACTAAGGCTTGTAATAAAAGACGAAAATGGGAAGGAGACAAACAAAAATAATAATATCTATAGTAATAATCAAACAAATGAAAATTTTGACCATTCTAAATTAAAATCACTAACAAAGGAATTTAAAGAAATTGAACTACCCGTAGAGCAAATAGAAGAAGGTGATTTAATGGTTATTAGACCTGGTGAAAGAGTTCCAACAGATGGGTTAGTAATTGAAGGAAATTCTTCTGTTGATGAATCGGCTTTAACAGGTGAAAGCATACCAGTAGATAAAACAAAAGGAGATGAGGTAATTGGTGCTACAATTAACAAGAATGGTCTTCTTAAAGTCAAAGCAACAAAGGTAGGACAAGATACAGTACTTTCACAGATAATTACATTAGTAGAAGAAGCAAAAACTGGAAAGGCAAAATTAGAGAGAATGGTAGACCAAGTTGCAAAATATTTTGTCCCATCTATTATAATGATAGCAATAGGAGTATTTTTGGGATGGTACTTTATTGGTGATGCAGGATTAACCTATTCAATCCTTGCATTTGTTTCTGTAATGATTATTGCATGTCCATGTGCTTTAGGTATTGCTACCCCTGCTGCTCTTATGATGGGTGCAGGAAAAGGTGCAGAGAATGGTATTTTGTATAAAGGAGGGGAACATATAGAGATAGCAAATAAAGTTAATACTATTGTTTTTGATAAGACTGGTACATTAACTGTGGGAAAACCATCTGTAATTGACATGGTACCTTTAACAGAAAAGATTGGAGAACAAGAATTATTACGACTTACAGCAATCGCAGAATCAGGTTCAGAACATCCTTTAGCACAGGCAATAATCAACAAAGCTAAAGAAAATGGCATTCCCATTACTAGCCCAGATTCCTTTGAAGCAATTTCAGGACATGGTCTTAAAGCAACATATTCAAATCATACAATTATGATTGGCAATAGAAAGATGATGGAAGATAATCAAGTTGCAGTTACTGAAAGTGTCGATGCAAAACTCTCTGAGTTTGAAAAAGAAGGCAAAACTGCAGTATTAGTTGCAATAGATAATACTCTTTCAGGCATAATAGCTATATCCGATACCATAAAAGAAAATGTCAAGGATGTAGTTCAAGCTTTGAAAACCAAAGGGATTGAGGTTATAATGCTTACGGGAGATAATGAGAGAACTGCAAATGCAGTGGCGTCCAAGCTGGGCATTAACAGAGTAATTGCAGAAGTACTTCCTCGACAAAAGGAAGAAGTAATAGCTAAATTAAAGACAAAAGAAGATAAAGTAGTTGCTATGGTTGGTGATGGTATTAACGATGCACCAGCATTGGCAAGGGCAGATTTGGGAATTGCAATAGGCTCTGGAACCGATGTTGCAAAAGAAACAGGCGGAATTATACTAATAAAAGATGATATAAGAGATGTTGTGACTGCATTAGATTTAGGTAAAAGAACGGTTTCAAAGATAAAACAGAATTTGTTCTGGGCATTTGCATATAACACTGGCTTAATACCTATAGCAGCTGGAGCATTAGTGCCTATTCTTGGATTAGGGGTATTTGGTTGGCTTCCAATACTTGCAGGTTTAGCAATGGCTATGAGCTCTGTAACTGTAGTAACAAACTCTTTATTGCTTGGAAAATATAAGCCAAAATACAATATCAGTTAATCTTTAACTTTATGTTTTAACAAAGGAGCAGCCAAGACGAGAATAAATTCTACTACACATTAATAACTTTCTGTAAATCTAACCGAACTATGAGTATCTTGTATTACAATATATGTGTAAACAACTTGATTATTTATGTTAGGAGAAGTATGTTCAAGTTCATATCTTTTATTGTCTAAAACTAAAACAGATTTGCTTTTATTCTCTGTAGCATTGTATCTTCTATTGTATAGTATAACCATAGTGTTTTTCCGTGTGAAATTGGGAATGTCAAAAGTTCTCCATTTGGAATAGAAGGACATTATATCTTATCTTCTCTACTTTTTAGATTAGTGAAATCCATGCAATAGCAAGTTTAGATCAATATGAACTCAACAAGAAATTGTTAACTGCATTAAAAATAACGAATATTTTTTATACCAAGAAGAGGATACAATTCTTATCTCAACTACTTGTTTAACATCAGTAGGTCTAAACATAGAGATAGTATAATGAGCTTATTTCTACTATTTATTGAAAGATTCAATCCTAGTAGTCTAGTTACATTGAGTGAAGGAATTGATCAAACTATAACTAGTTTAACAACATGGATTGGATCAAAATCAGAAAGACCATTTTTATATAATTTAGATCAACCAAGACCGTTAACAGAAATTTCCTCTAATCTAAGTGATTGTAGGTATTAATCATATTTATACAATCAAAAACAATTTTTAAGTTATTTAAAATTAATAATAAATTCTGGTGCAACTACCAAACTATTAGTTTGTAAATGCAGAGCAACTGATGCAGATTTGGAAAATATTTGTAATAATAAACATATTTATTTTTAAACAGTATTTTATCTAATAATATTATATTATAGTTTGAAGAACATAAAGATTTTACAGAAAGATTAAAGAGGAATAGATTGAGGTTCTAATTTTTTAGTCTGCTTATGTTCATATATTTTTTTCTTTTCCATTATTTTTTTATCGATATATTCCTTAAAATTAGAGTGTTTAAACAATGAATAAAATTCTAAATTGTGTTTTTTGAACAATCTCTCGGCGCCTTGTTCCCTATCGATTATACAAACTATTCCAATTACTTCCATATTCCCCAACTTTTTTATTCTATCTAATGTCTTATCTATAACGCTATTTCCTGTAGTAATTACATCATCAACTATTACAATTGGAGATATTGGATTTCCTTCAAAATAAGCCAATGGTCCGTCAGATTGAGGGCCATGTTTTTTCGGTTCTTTTCTTACAAAAAAAGCGGATAAAGGATTAGATTCAGTTAATGAACTTTTCAAACATATTGCAGAAACCAATGGAATTGAACCTGTTTCTAGACCACCTACCGATTTAACATTGAACTTTCTAACCTCTTTTAATAATAATTCACTAATAAGATCTAATCCCTGAGGATCCAGAATACAATTCTTGGAATTATAATAGTGATGACTTGTTACACCACTAGAAAGTTTGAATGGCTTATCATGATCAGATATTAGTATTACTTTTCTTTTTATAAGATCCTCTAATATCTTTTTCTTATACACTAAATTTTTTCCCCCTTTTCTCTAATATATGTATACTATTTATTTTTGCATATAAAGGATAAATACAAACAAGGATGGATATAAACAAAATCTCATTTTATATTAAAGCTTTCAAAATAATTCAATATAATTGAAATTTTGAAATTGAGTATAAATAAACCCATTTTAGGTAAAAAACAAATGAGAGTTATTTGTTAGTAGGCATTTCGTTGTAAGATCAGTTGGATGTTACTAATTAGGTTATCAAATTTTCGTTTTACTTCTATCTATCCTAAGGGAATTTTATAATAAACCAACAGGCCTATCTATCAACATCTTGGATCCCAGTTACTACATTTTTCAGTACTGTCTTTCCCACTGATAGTAGCAGTACTTCCGTCAGTCTTACAGTACGTCTTTTTTTCCTGCGAAAACCTCGACCGTAGGATCTATCGAGATTCCAAATAATCCTATTGCAATGACAGTAAAAACAAGTAGTGGCATTAATCCAATTTTCATAGTGTTATTCATTTTCTAAAACTAGAAAATAATATCATCTAACTTTAATACAATTACTGACAATTGAAAAGCATCTAACTATCTTCTTTTTCAGGTTTTGAATTAGGTGCAATCAAAACTTCCATGTTTTCTTCGTATTCATAAATTCTTCTAATAGAAGGTTCATTTATTATTCTTGTTGTTGTAGTAATCTCTATTATATCTTGCATTTTATTATATTTATCAATAATAAAATTGTCTAATTAAACCAGTTAGACAAAAAAGTTTGTTTACTTGTTAATTTGAATCTACTTTCTACCATGTTAATCTTTAAGTAATTCATCTTTATCATCAACTACATCTAATTCTGTGACGACAACGTCTTCTTGTTTGTCAAATGTTATTAGTGTATGACTGGTTATTTTTTATCTTCTGGAATATAGGGAGTAGAATATTTTATATCAATAATATCTTCTCAAATAATATTATTATCTCTTATTGAGTCTTTGATTCTTGATATGGACTTTCTGACCTGTCAGCAGGGTCCAAAACTCCAAATACTCTTACTGTCATTTTTTCCTTGGTATACTTTCAGAAAGTTCTACCTTAGTAGTAGTTCGATTTTTATTTTGATCAATGGAACTCGTTTCTTCTTGGATGCTCCTTCTTTTTCTTCATAATAATCTAGCAATTTTATTATGACTTTATTAAAAATTTCACTTATTGATCCATGTTTTGCAAGTCAAATGTTATACACTAAAGATCACTGTAAAAAACATGAGAAATAGGATAAAGAGAAAAGTTCATTAAATATAATGAATGTGGCGTTTATATGAAAAAATTTTTACTAACGAGTTTTTTTACCTTAATTTTACCCGTACTTCTGGTAAACTCGTCACATATAATGTCAATTAGTGAAGGGAGTCCTAATGATACTGCAATTGTAGATAATAATACAAATCTTGACGTTTCTAATTTAGTATACGACGTAAATTCTAAGCCTTTTAATGTTTCTTATGCGGACTGGACTGAGAAATGGTGGCAATGGACATATTCTATTCCTTGGGATAAAAATCCTTCATACGATGATACTGGAAAATATTGTAGTGAAAATCAAATTCACCCAGTTTGGTTTCTAACCTTAGCTTATGAACATCCAGTCATCCGTTCTTGTGATATCCCTGAAAACACTGCTTTGCTTATAACTCTATTAAATTCTGAATGCTCTTATGCAGAATTCCCCTTGCTAAAAACTGAAGAAGAAATAAGTGAATGCTCTAAACGTATGCAAGACCTTGTAGTTGGAGTAAATGCTTCAATTAATAAAGCACATGTACCAAATTTAGAAAATTATCGTATTCACACAGATATTTTCAATTTTACTTTACCAGAAAATAATATTTTGAATTTAACTTCTCAGACGACACAGGCGGTTGCAGATGGAAATTGGTTATTCCTTAAGCCTTTACAAACTGGAACATATGAATTAAAAGTAAAAGGCGATATTAATGCAACTTCTACAATAGAAATTAATGGAAATCAATATAATGGTCCTGTTGGATGGAACTATACGACTACATACATTTTAAATGTAAAATGAGATAAAAATAAAACTAGAATTTGAACGATTGCATAAAAGGAAAAATCCTTATTTTATGGCATAAACAACAATAATAAAACTTAATATAAGAATATTTAACCTGATTTGTGTGTAAATAATTTAAAATTTATACCAATGATATAGATGAAAAATTATATATTTAACTTGTTAGAGCCAGATAAAATAAGTTGATAATAGGCTCTGTAGAAACCATCATAGCTAGCAACATTCTACCATCAATTATTGAACAAACAACAATCCAAATATGTTAGACTAGCAGATCAACTATTACGTATTTTAAAACACTGCAGAA
>JANWKP010000148.1 GCA_025451315.1 Nitrososphaerales archaeon
AGACTCAAATCTCCAAAAACTGCTACTTTAATTTTTAGCTCTGGAAAAATGGTATGTACAGGAGCCAAATCAGAAGATCAAGCAATTAAAGCAGTTAAAAGTGTCGTTCAAAAGTTGAAAAAAGGAAGTATTCAAATTGAAAATGAACCCATAATTGAAATACAAAATATAGTTGCATCTGCAAGTCTAGGAGGTAAAATTCATTTAGAATTAGCTGCTAGAGTTCTTCCGCGGAGTATGTATGAACCTGAACAATTTCCAGGATTAATACATAGAATGTTAGATCCAAAAACAGTTATACTTTTGTTTGCAAGTGGGAAGTTAGTTTGTACAGGGGCTAAGAAAGAAGCAGAAGTATATCGTGCTGTACATAATCTTCATAATTTGTTAGAAGAAAAGAATCTCATGATATATGAAGGGTAATTATTTTTGTAAACTATTTTTTATTATTTATGTATGATTTTGATATAAAATATACTAACTATGATAGTTAATAAATAGTTTAAAGTTATTCTTTTGCGTTAAAATTTTTTATTGTTATATAATCACTTTTTAAAATTATACATAAAAACATTTTCAACTATTCTTCCATTTTTTCTACTATATTAAATGACAAACATTAAGGATTATCCTGTAGTAATTACGTCAATAGTATTTTCTGTGAATTTTCCAACTTACATTCAATTAAGCTATTAATTCTATAACCCTTCGTTTCCTTTCTAATAGAAATTAGTGGCTGAAACATTTCATAAGCTAATACAGAAGTAAAAATTAATTTAAAAGTAGGAATTCTAGCAAGATCAAATTGGAGATCTTCTGTTTGAATTACATCTCTTAATGCTATGATCGTATAATGAAATATTCTAGGAAAACTTTGCATTAACCTTAAAACAAGATAAAATTACTATTTTTTACAACCCTTAGTTTAAACTTCCCAAACTTTAAAGAATTAGATTGTATTCAGAAGTTTGCAAGGTTAGTTGTATAAGTATTCTTCATTATCTACACTACTATGAAAAAGATTTATTTTAATTCTATACAATCATATCAATGCCAGAGATATGGCTTGGTTATGGCTCAACAGATGTAGTTTTAGATATAAAACAAGAAAATTTACTGAGCTTCTATCCAGAGTTGAATTTGTTATCTGATGACAATATAAAAGAAATTCTAACTGAGATTAAGTTTTCAAAGAAAACTCTTATTTTTCCATTATCTTCTTCAAGGTCTATATTAAAAATCATATCTTTATTGATAGAATCTAATAAACATGATATAACAAAGGAAATTGAAATTGGAACTTTTTCTGACTATTTCCTTCAAATTAAAGATTATTACGATGATAATTTCAAAATTTTCCGAATCGAGAAAAAAGATTTTTATGAAAAGATCAAAAAATTTGATAATGTTATTTTTATTTCAAAGATTGGGTATGAACCCCTTTTTGGATTCAGTGGGACTCCAACAATGTTGTTAAGAAGTTTTGTACATAATTTGATGGATGAAATTTTTCATTCTAATGAAATTACAAGACCTAATTCTGGTGAACTAGGCGAACCACTCAAAGTAGCGTTAGAGTTTTATGATAAATTAGGTTTCTGTTCTATCGAGGTTTTATCTAATCAGTATGGAATTTCTCGTCTTTACTACGGATTTAATTCAACATTTATTAAATCAGCAATTTTTGACTTTAAATCAAATACTAATTTTAATCTCAATGAACAAAAGGCTTTAATTATTAGCGCAGGTCCGGAACCTGAGAATCATATCACTCTAACTAAATCCTTATATTCATTATGGAATTCTATAGGAATTTTGAAGAATCATGGAACGGCCGTTTTACTGGCAGAAAATAGTCAAGGTATCGGTGATGGTGCTTTAACTATGTATTTAGAAGGTAGATTGAATCTTTCTGAAATAAAAAAAATCAAGTATGTAAACGGGCTAGAGCATTTGATTTATCTTGAGAATTTAAAGAATGAATATTACCTTGGTCTCGTTTCATCAATACCGTTTTATTATACCAAAACTAAATTAGGATTTAACACCTTTAATAATGTTAAAGAGGTATTGCAAAATATGGTAGTACGTTATGGAAAATCGAGTAAAGTTATTATAAGTCCTGATCCTAATATTACATTTTTTATAAAACAATAAGAATTATTTGATATTTAAGTTAACTACAATCTATTTATTTTAAAACATACTATGATTTTGTTCTTGTATATAAAGTTAAATACCTTGTCAAGTTAAATATAGAAATTGCAATCTATTCTTAGGAGTGTTGGTGATTATGTTATTCGTAATTGCGAAGAAAGAGATCTTCCATTTGTTATTAATATAAACATGCTAACACTTCCAGAACATTATTCTGATTATTTTTTTACTTCTATTCTAGCAGAATTGCCTGAAGCATTTATTGTAGCAGAAATAACAAATCAGGTAGTTGGATATATTATGTGTAAAATAGAATTTGGATTTTCAAATTTCAGAAAGTTAGGTTTTGTAAAGAAGGGCCATGTGGTATCCGTTGCAGTTTTAGAAAAGCATCAAGGAAAAGGTATAGGAACCGCATTAATGTTAGAAGGTATTAATGGTGTTATTATTAGAAAAAGCGATGAGATCTATTTGGAAGTTAGGGTTAGCAATGAAAATGCAGTTGAGTTATACAAAAAACTAGGTTTTATTATAAAATCTAGATTAAAATCTTATTATCGCGATGGTGAAGACGCATTTTTAATGGCCAAAGATCTTAGTTAGAGATATATAATATTTAAATTGGTTGTCTTTTGATAATGAAAAGTAACAGACTTACTGGCATTTTTCTTTTAATGGTTCCTCCACTAATTTTTCTTGTATACATATATCTATTATTTGCTTCAAGTCTGGATTTGCTTTTAATAAAACTTACTATTGTAGGAACTGTAGGAATAATTGTTTCAGTCTTTATATGGATTGGATATACTATGGTTTCTACTTCTAATCCTAATGAAATTACAGATGATAATATTTAAAATATCTCTAAATCAAAAACAGTTTGATATATTCTAGGCCCGACCTCTCTTACTACTCTTCCAGAAATTATCTTGTAATGGTAACATTGGAAATTTTTATGGCAATTTATTTTTCCTTCTTCTACTGCATCCAATTTACTTTTAGATTTAATATGTGCAAAATAGTGAATAACACCTTTATTATTTTGAAGGGCTGCAATAGCTGAATCGATAAATTCTGATGCTTGCTCTGGCAGTGGCATAAGAATTCTTGTAGCTTTACCTTTTAACTGATTATCTATAATTGTTCTAGCATTTCCCAAAATAGGAATAACCCTATCCTGAACTTTGTTTAATTTGGAATTAATAATACATAAATCGTTTGCATCAGGATTTGAATCTATACTATATACAATGCAATCAGGATTTTTTTTTGCAAGAATGATCGAATAAGTACCTATTCCTGCGAACATGTTAACGATTATTTCGTTATTACTTATCATCTTAGAAACCCTAAGTCTTTCAGTAGAAAGACGGGGAGAAAAATATGTCTTTAATACATCTACTTTAAATATACATCCATGTTCTTTATATTCAGTATACGATTTATTACTCCCAGTTAAAAAACACAATTTTCTTGTTCTGTATTCACCTTGTACTGAAGAAATTTGTTGAAAGACAGTATTCACTGTCTTAATTTTATTTATCAATGTATTGGCTATAATTTCTTTTTTCCCTTCTAATTCATCTGGAATTTTAATTATTATTATGTCACCAATTATATCAAATGATGAATAAAGCTTTTCAATTTCTTCTTTTGTAAATACATCTTTTAACGCATTTTTAAGCAATGATCCCATGTCTTTATCTTTTTATGTAGTAATATTCTCCAGAATTTTTTTGTAATTTATCTAATTGACTTTCGTTCTTATTTACTCGTGGTCGACCAGTAGTTTCATCCCTTCTATAAGTAATTGATAGATCTCTCAGAAATAAGTTCATACCCTCTATCTTAGACATGGGTTTGCTTGCAATACCCTCTAATCCTGGTTTTCCATTAAATATTATTAGAGAATCAGAAACTATATCAATTAACTGCATATCATGATCTATAATTATCGCTGATTTTGCTTGAGCTCTTACAAACCTCTGAATAAATTTAGCCAATGCTATTCTTTCCTCTATATCTAAAAAAGCTGAAGGTTCATCTAAAGCATAGATATCAACATCTCTCATTAGTGATATTGCTATTGCTACTTTTTGTAATTCTCCCCCACTAAGATTCTTTATATTTTTTTCATACAGTTTTTTAACTCCCAATGGAATAATAATTTGTTCCTCTACAATGCTTCCTTCTATAATATTTTGATATGCTGTGTATAATAGTGACTTGACATCAGAATCATATTCTTGAGTTATATATTGTGGTTTATACGAAATTTTAGCATTAGTTTCTATACTTCCCTTATCTGTATGTTCAACACCTGCTATCATCTTCATAAAAGTTGTTTTACCTAATGCATTTGCACCAATAACTCCTAAAACTTCACCTTTTCTTATTTTTCCATGAGAAATTCTAAGATGAAACGCATTAAAATTTTTTTCTAATTCTGAATATTGAGTGATAGTATTGTTTAAGATAAAATCATCAATAGGATTGAATGTGTCAAATCTAAATCTTTTTTCTCTAAATCTGATATTTTCTGAGGGGATGAAACCGTCAAGGAAATTATTTATACCTGCTTTCGTAGACTGTAAACTGGAAACAATTCCGTAAGCTCCAGATTCACCATATAGTATGTGAATATAGTCAGACAAATAATCTAATAAAGTTAAATCATGCTCGATAACCATAACTGTTTTTCCTTTTGCAGCAAGATTTTGTATTACTTTAGCTACGGCTAATCTTTGATAAATATCGTTATACGATGATGGTTCATCAAAGAAATAGTATTCTGCATCTTTAATTGCAGCAACAGTGACTGCTAATCTCTGCAATTCACCGCCACTTAATTCATTTAAGTTTTTATTCAAGGAATTTTTCAAACCTAGCTTCTCTGAAATTTCATCTGCAGTTTTATTTTCATCAAATTTTTTTAAAATTTCATCTGCAGTTCCTTTAAATACCTTTGGTATTTTAGAAACAAGCTGTGGTTTTATTGATACTCTAAAATTCCCATTAGCAATGCTTTCAAAATGTGACTTTAATTCAGAACCATGAAATTTTTCAATAACGTAATCCCATTCAATGTTTGAATCATAATTGCCAAAATTAGGTTTAATATTGCCTGATAAAATATTCACAATAGTAGATTTACCCATACCATTTCTACCAAGTAGACCGACAACAGAACCTTTCTTCGGAGTCGGTAAATGATATAGTCTAAAAGAATTTATTCCATATTGATGAATTTTGTGTTCACCCAATTCTTTTGGTAAATTTACTATTACAATTGCTTCAAAGGGACATTTTTTAACGCAGATTCCACAACCGGTACATAGATCTTCGGAAATCACTGCTTTAGCGTCTTTTTCTCTTTGGACGATGCATTTGCCCCCTGTTTTATTTACTGGGCAATAAATAATGCATTCTAATCCGCATTTTCTTGGTTTACATAATTCTTCATCTAATACTGCTACTCTCGCGGTGGATTCAGGGTTTCCCATTTGATTATATTTTTTACTAATATGTATTATATCTCTTGCTAGGTTACATTTTTGATTATTGTTTTTGTATGTATAAGGCTTTAAAAACGAATAAATAAACCTTATTATAATTTTATTTAGCCGGTCATAGTGATAGGGCGCGACCCGGACTCATACCGAACCCGGAAGTCAAACCTGTCGTCGCTGCCTAGTACTGACCTACGTGAGTGGTTGGGAAAGGGCAGTGCTGGCGTCCAAAAATAGAAATTCTAATAAAGGATGTTATATTTTTACACTTTCATTCATAATAAATTTAATTATTGTTCGTATTCCAAACCCTGTTGCTCCAGGTGGATTATATGATTTTAACATACTCCCTTCCTGATTCCATGCAGTTCCAGCAATATCCAGATGCACCCAGGGTGTTTTTCCTACAAAATTTGACAAAAAAGCTGCTGCAGTAATCGCCCCAGCCGGTCGTCCTCCAATATTTTTGATATCTGCATTTTTACTTTTTATCTGATCATGATGGTCCTCTAACAATGGTAATTCCCACATTTTTTCATGAGTAACTTTAGATATGTCAAGAATCTTTTTGATTAATTTTTCATCGTTACCTATTATTCCTGCAATATTATTTCCTAACGCTATTATGCAAGCTCCTGTCAAAGTCGCCATATCAATTATTAATTTCGGTTTATATTGCTTAATTCCAAAGGCGAGTGCATCGGCAAGTATTAATCTACCCTCTGCATCGGTGTTAATTACCTCTACACTTTTTCCGTTATACATATTGATAATGTCACTTGGTCTATAAGAAGAATTTGAAGGCATATTTTCAACTGCTGGAATTATCCCAATCACGTTATGTTTTATTTTTAATGAAGATAATGATTTCATAATTGCAAGAACGTTAACACCACCACATTTATCAAATTTCATTTCTTCCATTTTTTCACTAGGTTTGATCGATATTCCACCAGAATCAAATGTTACTGCTTTTCCTACAAGTAAAATTGGATCCTCTCCATTTTTAATTCCTTTATATTTCAATACTATTAGTTTGGGAGTATTGATACTACCAGAGCCTACAGAAACTATTCCATTTAATCCCATATCTTTCAGAGAATTAATTCCGATAATTTGTGCTTCGATTCCTTGATTTTTTATCTCCAAGGCTATTTTTGCCAGATATTCTGGAGAACATTCATTTGGAGGTAAATTACTTATGTCCCTGCCAAAATTGACAGATTGACATATAACAGATATATCGTTGATTATTTTTTGATATTCTTTTGAATTGGATTCTATCAGTATTGAAACATTGTCGACAGTATTATTGTTCTTTGAAGTTTTAAATTTTTCAAATGAATAGGATGAAAGTATAATTCCCTCTACTAACGATTCGATTATTTCTTTTGAGAAGTTAAAAGGGATAATAGAAAGCTCTGTTATTCTGAATTCTTTTGCATATTGAATTATTTTTCCAGATATAATTCTTGATTTTTCTGTATTAAATTCGTTTTTGTTACCTAATCCCGCAAATAATATTTTTCTAGCTGGATGTTTTGAAAATGTGTGTAATTCATTTAATAGACCAAATTTATGAATACTGGAAATAATTTCTTTTCCTGCAATACTTATTTCCTCGTTGAATTTATTAAGTAAATTTGAATAATCCTCATTGAGAAAACATCCAATAACCAAAAGGTCTGTTCTCTTTTCACTAATTTTTGTTTCATCTGCTATAATTTTTAACATACATTATGAAATTCAACAATATTATTTTAAATTATTGAATTGAAATTCCAATTGCTCTAAATAATTTCATCATTCCTCCAGCTAGATTTTTATCTTTCTTTATATTTTGTTTCTATATGCCACATTGTGGTTTGAAGGTATTGATATATGATATTTCACATGCGTTATCTAGATTTAAAAAGAAAAATACAAGAGATTAGAATTAATGCAATCGAAGGAATTGCTGAAGCAGGGTCAGGTCACCCAGGCGCTTCATTTTCTGCTGCTGAAATAATGGGTGTATTATATTTTAGAGAATTGCGTCATGATCCTTCAAATCCAACTTGGACAGGAAGAGATTATTTTATTAATTCAAAAGGACACTCTGCTCCAGGCTACTATGCAACGTTGGCAGTGGCTGGATATTTTCCAAAATACGAAATGAAAGATTTAAGAAAATTTGGCTCTAGATTGCAAGGTCATCCTGTAAGGTATTCAAAACTTTTAGAACATCATTCTGTACCTGGAGTTGAATATTCAGGGGGGTCAGAAGGTATAGGTCTATCTGTTTCGATTGGAATAGCTTTGGCAAATAATATTGATAACAAAGATAACAATGTCTACGTTTTAATAGGTGATGGTGAGACAAATGAAGGTCAGGTATGGGAAGCTGCTATGACTGCTCCAAAGTTTAAATTGGATAATATTATAGCTATTTTAGATCGAAACAAAATTCAACAAGACGGATTTACTGAGGATATAATGCCTCTGGACCCAGTACGTGATAAATGGGTTGCTTTTAACTGGAATGTAATCGAAATTAATGGACACAAAGTTGAACAAATTATGGATGCATTAAACAAAGCTAGTGAAGTAAAGGATAAACCTACTATTATAATTGCGAACACGGTGAAGGGTAATGGCATTAAACACATGGCTAATAATCCTCAATGGCATGGTAGAGCACCTCATAATCTGCATATTCCATTATTAATTGAAGAATTAGAAGGAGAAATTCTGATAGCGCCTTCAATAATTGCAGGAGAAAAAGAAAATTATGAAGAAAAAATAAAAAAAGTTGAAAGAGGTGGTGCAGACATTATTCATTTAGATGTGATGGATGGAATATTCGTTCCTAATGTTACTTTTTTAGCCGATACAATAAAAAAATTAAGACCGATTACCAATATACCTTTTGATGCCCACCTAATGATTGAAAAACCATATGACCATATTGAGGAGTATATAAACGCTGGTTGTGATATTATTACCATTCATGCTGAAACTTGCGATAATGAAAAATTTTGTTATATTAGAGAGAAGGTAATGTCTGCGGGAATAAGTTTAGGTATAGCTATTAATCCACAAACAGAACTTCCAGAATGGGCATATTCTTATTTGAACGATATTGATGTCATAATAGTTATGTCTGTAAACCCTGGCTTTTCTGGACAAAAATTCATTCCTGATATAACATCTAAGATTAGCAATTTGAATAGAACTTTAAAAGTGAAGGGATACAAAGGGTATATTGAAGCAGATGGAGGAATAGATGCTTCTACTGTCCAACGAGTATATGATGCTGGAGCACGGATTATGGTAGCAGGGAGCGCAGTTTTTTCCAATTCAGATATAAATACAGCAATTCTACAGTTAAAACATAAAACTAATGTCACGTTAGAAAGAAATCTATTAAAAAAAGCAGATGAAAATAGTGTAAGAAAAGATTGGATTGTTGCACGCAAGCATATTTTGATACCGGTTGCTAATGAGCTGGGAATAGAAGATGAAATTAACAGACTGTGAATTAAGAAAAGGGGATATGCGATCTGCGTATGGAAACGCTCTGGTTGAATTAGGTACAATTAATAACGATATCGTCTGTGTAGGTGCAGATACTACGGATTCAATAAAAACAAAAAAATTTGGCGATCAATTTCCTGAACGCTTTTTTAATATAGGAATAGCCGAAGCAAATCTTGTTTCCATTGCTGCAGGTTTTGCAATTGCTGGAAAAACAGCATTTGCAAGCACATATGCTGCATTTTTACCTGGACGATGTTTGGATCAGATTCGTAATGCAATATGTTATCCTAGCCTCGATGTTAAATTGGTTGTATCTCATGCTGGTTTAACAGTTGGTCCAGATGGAGCTTCACATCAACAAATAGAAGATTTATCTATTATGCGATCAATTCCTAACATGAGAGTCTTAGCACCTGCTGATTCTGTATCTGTTTTTAAAATAATTAAAAATATTGCAGATATTCAAGGTCCATTTTATGTAAGACTTGCTCGTCCCTCGTCAGAGATAATTTACGATGACAATGATAGTGAATTCCAAATAGGTAAAGCAAATATTTTGCAAGATGGTTCAGATATAACAATTATTGGTTGCGGATTGATGGTTTATAAAGCTATTAAAACAGCTAAAATTCTAAAAGAAAAATTTCATATTTCTGCTCGGATAATTGATTCTTATTCAATAAAGCCATTAGATAGTAATTTAGTCATAAAAGCTGGACAAGAAACTGGTGCGATTATTACTGTTGAGGAACATAATATAATAGGAGGTTTAGGTAGTGCAGTTGCAGAGGTATGCTCTGAATCTCATCCTTGTTTTATAAAACGAGTTGGAGTTAGAGATACATTTGGAGAATCTGCAAGAGATTCTGAATTAAATATTTTACTTGAGCATTATGGCCTAACCGAAAAAGAAATAGAACGGGCTGTGCTATCTACAATTGATAAATTAAAAAAATGAAAATATTTCTTGATACTGCTAATATTGCTTCAATTCGTCATTATTCCGAAATGGGTATGGTTGATGGAATAACGACTAATCCTACTCTTCTTTCAAAAGAAGGTGGAGATCCGGAAGAGATTATTAGAAAAATTGTAAAGATGGTTCAAGGCCCGGTTAGCCTAGAGGTTATTTCTACTGAAGTTACCCAAATAATGGAAGAAGCTTATATTCTCAAGCAATATGGCTCAAATGTAGTGATCAAGGTTCCAATGATTCCAGATGGATTAAAAGCAGTTAAAAAATTAAGAGAAGAAGGAATAGACACAAATGTTACTCTTGTTTTTTCTGCTACTCAAGCTTTATTAGCTGCAAAGGCTGGAGCATCATATGTAAGCCCCTTTATTGGAAGGCTTGATGATATAGGTAATGATGGAATGAGTCTTATTAGGGACATAAACCAAATTTTTAAAAATTATCAATATAATACTAAAATTCTTGTGGCGAGTGTACGTCATCCAATTCATGTGATTGAATCTGCTAAAGTTGGTGCCGATGTAGTAACTTTACCCCCAGATATTCTTGGAAAAATGTTTTTACATCCTCTTACAGATAAAGGCTTAAAAACATTCATTTCAGATTGGGAAAATCTTAAGAAAACAAATCCCTCTATTAAAATATTATAACTATATCTTTTTATGAGCACTTACACTTTGAGTAAGTTAATAACCTTTTTTGGTATATCTACTACTCTGCTAGCTATTGTTTTATTGTAATTAAGATATTTTAAATTGTGACCAATATTGATAAGATCATTTAAATCTTTTCCTAGGCCAAGGGCTGCCATGTGGATAGAGAGATTTCTGTAGATTAGTACCATTTCTTTAACAGCTTCATAATTTGACGGTTCTCCATCAGTTAGAGTAATCATTATCTCAGGTTTGAATGATTTGATAAAAGGTAAAAGAATAGTGTATATTTCAGCTAATGGTGTCCCACCACTTGCTCTTATTTGAGCTAATCTTCTTGCATTTATTACCGACCATGGGGTTTTTGGTGGTTTAACTAGCCAACATTTTACTTTTTTTGCTTCAGTACTAAATGCATAAACTGCAAAATCGATTCCTAGGTAACTAAGTGCTTCACATAATGCTACAGTAGCTTGTTTGTATTTTAATTCAATATCTTCTATACTACTAGAATGGTCAAGTAAAATGACTACTTTTGTTCTAATGGATATTTTAAAATCACTGAGGAAAGGTTTATTCTGAGAATCAATGTATGCCTCTGTGTCTAATTCATCACCTTGTTCTTGGTGAAGTTCTACCCAACCAGTTTTCCAATCTCTAAAAGCTGATTTAATTTTTTGAATTAGATCCATGTCATAGATTTCTGATTCATTGATATCCATCCTATTAGGAACACTGATGGCAAAATTTTCTAAGCTGTCATATCCTTTCGTTTCTGATTTCTTACTTTCTTTTAATAAAGTCTCATATTCTTTTACGACATCTTTTCCTTCTATAATTTCTTTTACTGATTTGTCATATTCTTTATTTGTTAGTTTTGATTTTATTACGCTTTCTAATTGTTTAAATAAATCTAATTTATTCATTCCCAAGCCTATACTAGATCGAGGAGTAGTCAAAGGAATCGATAATAAAGGATCTATTTGTAATATTTTTATAACTTCTCGTACCTTGTCATATATCCAATCTGTTCCTAATCTTTTATCAATAGCTTCTCTAATACACTCATTTGCAAAGTCTGTTGCTTGCCTAACCTTATCAAATTCATTTCCAAATAATTCTCCTTTAATATATCCAGTAAGATAATATTGTGAAAAAGCTTCGATTATTTTATGTCTCCCATACATTGTATTTAGAAGAGGTTTCGATAACCAAGACATACCCTCATAAAAAATTATTTCATTTGTCATGCCATGCCAGCCACGTAAGCCCAATATTTCGATTCTTTTTGTTTCTATAGTGTTCAGAATAAAACCATATGCATGATCCTGACGAGAGACTTTTACTTTAGAAGTATGTCTTATTCTCATTGCTTCATACCATAAACAGACTCTCCACTGCCTGTACCTTTGAAATTCTTCACCATGGAAATAATTTAATGTTGGTAAAATAATCTGTTGTTTCTCAATATCTGTTTGAGGAGATTTATCTGTAGACAGTGTAACAACAACTTTAGCATTATTAGACCATCTACGTGCAAGAAACGTAGCTATGTCAAGAAGAACATCATTTCTCAAATATTTTTTTTTATTATCAGATGTCACATCTATCAACCGAATATCGAAACAACCATGTCCATGACTTTTCTGTACTCCACATCGCCCCATTGGCTATATGCATTTGCAAAAACTATTTCAGCTGCAATCTTCGGGTCGGTATCAATATTTAATAATTTAGTAAATGCAATTGTTTCTCTTAAACTAGGCCCGTAAAATAGTTCTTCTACTCCGGCAGCTTCTCTTAACGATCTTGCTAATTTTATAGCACGTTGAATATTAATTAAATTGTCATTATTTACTATAGTATGTTGTTTAATAATTTCAAGTTCGGTTTCCTCTGGTGGGTAATCTAAGTTTAGCCTAATTGGGAATCTGCTTAAAAGTTGAGGTGGTAATTCTTTAGTGCCAACGTGTGATAAGGGATTAATTGTAGCAACTACAAACCATCCTTCACTAGCTTTAATAACCTGACCCTCTGCTTCCTTCAAAATTATTTGTCTCCTATCATCTAGAGCCTCATCTAATCTTAAGAGCATATCTGGTTCTGCAGCATTCAATTCATCTAAATAAAGAATTCCTCCTTTTTTCATGGATTTTACTAATATTCCCTCTACAAAGTTGATTTCACCATTTTCTATAGTTTTAGTTCCAACTAAATGAGATTCTCTTGTTCTAAGACTAAAGTTTACAGAAAAAATATTTTTACCAAGTTCAGCAGCAAATTTTCTTGCCAATGATGTTTTTCCTGTTCCTTTAGGACCAATTATAAGCGCAAAAAGATTTATTTTGTAAGCTTTCTTTAATATATCCATAGATTGATTCCAGTCTAGATAATTGATGGTCTCCACTACATTACTCATTGTTAACAATACAAATTGAGTTTAATTTAGAATTAACTAAATAAATATTAGAAATTATTTTTTTGAATGAATGATCTTCTTTTTATTACTTATATAATCAGTTAATAGCATCTTATCTATTGAATCTGGATTGATATAATAAGATCTTCCCTTTACGTATTTTTCCATTTCATTTACATAACTCAACATAGAGTCTTCTTCACTTATCATTATAGTGTCAATTTGAATGCCTTTTTTATAACATTTTTTGGCTTCAATTATAGTACGTTCACCTATGAATTGATCAACTTGTCTATATCTATAACACAAATATACTAGTTCGCCTGAATTTACATCTAAATTCATTTCCTGACTTTTCTTAATAGAATTTATTGTATTTTTATCAGGGATATAAAAGTGAGAATATGGTCTTTGTGAAAGTATTTTTTGTTGCTCTTTTTCATTATCAATAAAACATGCACTAGGGTGACCATCAGTAATAAGCACTATTCGTTTATTTTCTACAGAATTTTTTTGTAAAATTTTTTTGGCTAGTCTTAATGCAGCTTGATAATTTGTATAATGAAGAAAATCAACACCAGGTTCAAAAGTTTTTAAATATGGGATATCCTGCGGATTTATTTTAGAAGCTAACGCCCCGAATCCTACCATGTTAATTATGTCTGAAGGAAAATATTTTTTGTTTAGGATATACAAAGACCATAATGCTCTCTTAGCAGCTTCTATTCTACTTAAATCTCCGTATAATGTTGAATATCTCATCGTGGAACTGAGATCGATACAATATACGATAGAAACTCGAACGTCCTCAATAGTTTCATATTCTTCAAAATCTTCAACATCCATTTTTATCGGTATTTCGACTTTGCCGTTTTTTCTTGCAAGCCTTTGAATTGAATTTAATAATGAATTTGGAATATTAATTAGTCTGATATCATCACCAATTTCGTATTTTTTTGTTGTATCTAATAAAAGGGACCCGTATCCAAAGTTTTTGGTCTCATGTATTCCAATATCTCCTTTTTTCAGTTCTTTCAATATGTCTTGTAATATTTTTTCACCAATAGTCGCAAATCCTTTGCTGCTTAACCATTTTTCGGAACTTTTTATATAACCTTTCTTTATAAGATGGGTAACAATAGGCAGATTTGATTTTACATCTATGTCTGACGATATCTCTGAATCATTTTGATAAATGATATCGTTATCTTCGTCAAGCCCATCCTTGTTCTGTTTTGTTTTAATAATTTCTTGTAAAGTTTGTTCTAATTCATGCAACGATGGAGTTTTTTCTTTAAGAATTTCTTTTCCAAGTGATTTTAATAGGTCATCTAGTGTATCATTACTTATGTTTTGTTCCCCTTTATCTTCAAATTTTTTAGTTGAAGTATCATCTGATTCACTTGTAAAAGGAAAGTAAACAAAATCTATCGATTTATTAATGAGTGTTTTCATATATTCCCTTTTCTCTTCTATCAATAATTGGATTATCTAAATTCCTTAATCCTTCAAGTATTAATTCTACTATTGATGCTCTATATTCTTTATCTTGTTTATTAGTGAACGATAATCCATTAATATCAATTCTGTTATATTCAATATTTTCAATAAAAACATCCTTTTCTTTTTCGTCTATTTCTATAATCCTATCGATTATTTTTTTAAGAGTGGGAAAATTTTTCAATTGAGTTTCGTAATTATCAGGGGAATTGCTGGTGTCATCTCCTAAAAGGTTTTGTGATACTATAAATTTCTTATTTTTACCGAATTCATTTTTTAACAGCACAATTTCTTCACTCTTGATATTTTGAATATATTCTCTTGCTGTAGTGTTTATTGCTTCTGAAATCAACTTATTTAAAATCTCTAATCTATTTTGCTTATTATCATCTAATTCAGATAATTCAAATTTCGATGTTTGGTGTATACTATTAATATCTGAGAATCGAGGTACTGCTTTTACATTATAAGTTAACGATCTTACGCGTTCAGCCTCACTAATTATAGCTTCAGTGGAGTGAACTGACATTCTCACACTTACTCCTTTGTCTTGGTTGATGTCTGAATTTGTTCTAGCTAACTGTGTGATCTTAGCAAGGGTCTTCAAAACAAAGATAGGTAAAATAATATTTTTTGGATCGCTTAGTTTTATTTCCTGTATCATTATAAGCATTTCATCAATAATTTTTACAGGATAACGTGTCTCAATATGGCTTCTAAGTCTATCAAACAAAGGTTCTATTATTTTTCCAGAATGAGTGTAATCAATTGGATTAGAGGTAGCTATTATTTTGAGATCAGGTTCAAAGTAAACTGGATATGAACCGGTCGTAAATTTACCTTCCTGCAATACGCTTAATAAAGCGACTTGTTTTCTTGGATCTAGAACAGGTAATTCATCAATACATAATATTCCATGTCTAGCCTGTAATAGTTGACCTGGTGAATATGATTCTATATTATAGATCTCTACTCCTTTTTTTGCTATTTTGATGGCATCGATTTGTCCTACTAAATCTTTAACCGAAATATCAGGAGTGGCCAAAATATATCTATATCTTTCAGATCCATTAATCCAATCTATTCTAGTATCTAATCCATTATTCCTAATATTTTCTTCTGTTTCCTTTGATACAGTGAACGTGGGGGAATAGTGTGTAACTTCTTTGTCTTCTAATAAAGAAATCATGTGTTCAACTCTAATTGTTGTGGGAATATCATTTGTTAAGGACTTTCTAATTATTGGTATTGGTGATAATAGATTGTTGGAGATAGCTTCAGATAATTTTGTTTTGGCTTGACCTATTTGTCCTACCAATAAGAGATCATGACCAGCAAGAATTCCTCTATTTATTGATGGTATAATATCATCATCATATCCAATGATTCCACGGTAGGGATTTATACCTTTTTTAAGAAGTGTGATTAAATTCCCTCTAATTTGATCATCAACTTTAGCATGTTTGTAATTTATTTCGAGAAGATCTTGTAATGTTTTAATTTCTTTATAATTTTGTGGAACACCAGGGAATATTTCGTTATACGTTGGATCAGAGTTGTAAGAGTCTAATACCATTTTCTCTATATCTTTAAAATTCAATAGATTTCTTGCTTAATAAAACAAAATTTAAACATTGTTAAAAAATTGGTGATAGTAATCATTCAAAATTATTTATATTACTAATAAAATTCCTAAGGATTTTCTTTGATACTTCTAGTTTTTAAAAAAACTTTAATACAGTTTCTATAATAAAATAATAATCTTTCATCCTATAATTGTATTTTTTCAATTTTTTTATTTATAATGTATATTATACTAATCATTTTAACGAATAAAATGTACTATCTAAGATTTATAAAATAACAATATTTGACTTAATTACAAAAAGACAATCTATGCGATTATAAATGAAAATATTTAACTTATCCTAGTATGATTTTTATTTAGGTCATGACTCTAGTTTTAAGAGTTGTCAACAGCAGACTATAAACACATCGTTAGAATTATGGGTAAAGATGTTGAGGGAGATAAAAAAATAACTGTCGCTTTGAGTAAAGTGAAAGGTGTTGGTTACAACTTCGCTCAAGTATTAATTCAAAAATTAAATATTAATCCATATATTAGAGTCGGTCTTTTAACTGATAAAGAATTAAATGATATAGAGAATGCTCTTAAAGATCCTAATAAAATAGGTATTCCCTATTTCTATTTCAATAGGAGAAAAGATATGGATACAGGTTCCAATATTCATTTACTTACGTCTGATTTGGATTTTATTGTTTCAAATGATATAGATAGAGAAAAAAGTATTATGAGTTGGAGAGGATATCGACATATGTTTGGATTACGTGTAAGGGGTCAATGCACACGTACTACTGGTAGAAGAGCTAGTGCAGTTGGAGTACGTAAAATAGCACAAGCTGCACCAAAAACTCAAAAGAGTGGTGAATAATGGGAGATCCTAAGAAATCAAGAAAAACATTTCGTAGACCTCGTCAGATATGGACTACTGATCAGTTAAGTTCAGAGTTGTATCTTATTGGATCCTATGGTCTTAGAAGTAAAAGGGAATTATGGAAGGCCCAAACTAAGGTAGCAGATATAAGAAACCAAGCTCGTGAATTATTAGCTCTTACAATTGAGGCAAGACAGACTCAAGAAACTAAACTATTAAACTATTTACAAAGACTTGGATTAGTAAAAGATTCTGCAACTCTTGATGATATTCTTAATTTAAAACTGGAAGATATTTTAGAACGAAGATTACAAACCATCATAATGAAAAAGGATAATGCCAAATCTCCACATCAATCGAGGCAGTTAGTAGTCCACGGTCATGTATCAATTGGCGTAAGGGTTATTAACATTCCAGGTTACATAGTCAAGAAAGACGAAGAATCAAAAATTGACTTGAGATCTCAATTTATGAATTCATCTCAAAATATCCCTACTAGCCAATAATTAAGAAACAATATCAACATGGTCTATTTTTCCATCTGCATTCATGTCGAAACCTTGAACAACTAATGCAAGCTGATCATCACTTGAAGAATTACTGTATATCTTATCTCCATAATTGGTTAATGCAATAACAGCTGCTTTTGTTCCTATACTTCTTACACCTGCTAAAATAAGGATTTTTTTATCTTTGTTATAGGGATTATTTATTTTAGCAATTAGACCATGATTGTCCATATTATATATTCTTCCTGATTGGTCAGTTAATCCAGACCAATAATTATCTTCATTAAATTTAATCTGAAGATATTTGTTGAATTCTGAAGTAACAATATTTGTGCCCGGCCCACCAATCAATATTAAATTTTTATTATCAATATCTTTTTCCGCTTTTGCATCTACATCTAATTTAACTATGAATCCAGAAGTAGATGAATCAGATAATGTTCCAAGGTAAAAACTCAAATGAACAGCGTAATGCCCGTCCCTCGAGGAAGATTTGTAAGGACCATGAGGATCAGGTGCTCCTACAACGATTAACCCCGAAAAAGAGTTATTTTCATAAAACTCTTTTAATATATAAGGAATATTTTTTCTCCTTTCATTTTTTGTGTAATGAGATGATTCGAATTTCTCGACGTCTCCTTCAAGTTCTAAACCAAATGAAGGACTAGAAGTTGAGTACAGCCTGGCTGTACCTCCTTTGATCAAACTTGTTCCTACTTGTTCTATTGCTCCTATTCTAACCAATTTTCTAATATAATAATAAACTGTTTGATCATAGAGCTTTAATTCCTTTGCTACTTGTGCTGGATACATAGCCTTGGATAATAATAACTCTATTATTTTCCATGCAATATTATTTGATAAAATTTTCATATCAGTTACATTATCAAATATTAAAATTTTTTTACTTATGGTGTTTCCGTTACGATCATAGATTATAGTCTTTTTTCTCATAATACTAAATTGTATAATTTCTATAAAATGGTTTATACCGGTAAACAAATATTATAATTATTTTTTACATGTTGATTTGAAATTAAATTTATAATTATAATTATTTTTATAATGGTATGTTATAAGTGTTAATATACTATTTAAACTAAGTTCATACAATATAATTTATGTGTTCTATAATAGGGTATATTGGTAAATGCATGGCTGCATCGGTTATAGTTGAAAGTTTAAAGAAAATGGAATATAGAGGATATGATAGTGTTGGAATTGCTACCCTCGAAAGAGACAGAATTTTACTTCGTAAAGATATAGGCAAGGTTCTGGATGTTGATACTTCTCTACAATTATACAATATGCCTGGACAAATAGGAATAGGACACACACGATGGGCTACCCACGGAGGTATAACTAAATTAAATGCTCATCCTCATATGGATTGTACAAATAATGTAGTTGTAGTTCATAACGGAATAATCGATAATTATCAACAACTAAAGGATAACCTTGTAAAGCAAGGACATATTTTTCAAAGTCAAACTGATAGTGAAGTTATTGCACACTTAATTGAGACGTATCTCAAAAAGTTTGGTGATGTCAAAAAGGTTATTATTGAAACATGTAAGCAATTACGCGGTTCTTATGCATTTGTTGCAATTTTCAAATCTGGATTGATCGCTGGTGCTAGATTAGATGAACCATTAATTATTGGAATGGGAAATGGTGAAAATTTCATTTCCAGTGATGTTTTAGGTTTCTTAGAGTATACAGATAAAGCTATCTTTCTTGACAATCATGACATAGTTATTCTTGATCATCAAAGCATAAACTTGTACGATTTTAATGGTAATAATGTATCCAGACCTGTAACTCAGGTAGCTTGGGAATTAGGAGATATTGATAAAGGTAAATACACACACTATACAATCAAAGAGATCCATCAACAAATAAATTCTATACCTACGGCTTTTCAGATTGACAAAATATCTCTTAAAAAAGCAGCCGATATTATTTCTTCCTCTAAAAATATTTTTATTACAGGAAGTGGTACCAGTTATCATTCAGCATTATTAGCAAAATATCTTTTCTATAAATTTGCGAAGTTAAGAACTGAAATAATAATGTCAAGCGAGTTCGAATATATGTCTGCACCTATTGATGAAAACTCGGTACTGATCGCTATTTCTCAAAGTGGTGAAACAGCAGATGTTTTAAATTCCGTAAAGATAGCTAAAGAGAATAAAGCAAAAATTCTGTCTATCGTAAATATATCTACTTCTTCTTTATCTAGATTGAGCGATCATTATGTTTCCATAAATTGTGGACCAGAAATGGGTGTTGCTGCAACAAAAAGCTTTACTGCACAATTGGCAACAATATATTCTATTATAAACAGTTTATGTGTAAATAAAAAATCATTAGACATCTCAACAGATATGTTTAGTAAAGCTCTAAATGAGATTTTAATAGATGATTCGTATATAGAAAAAATAGCAGAGGATATAAAATCTGTCAAAGACATCTATATTCTAGGCAAGTCCTTTCATTATCCAATTGCATTAGAGGGATCTCTAAAAATTAAAGAACTCGCCTATGTTCATGCAGAAGGTATAGCTGCTGGAGAAATCAAACATGGACCTTTGGCACTGATTGAACTTAATACTATTGTCATAGTTCTTAATCCAGAAGATGAAACTTATTCTGATACATTACATAGTATCCATGAAATGAAATCAAGAGGTGCAAAGATTATTGGAATTTCAAATAAAAATAATGATGTATATGATTATTTTATCAGATTGCCTTTAGTCAATGAAAATTTGTATCCAATAATTGAAATTATCCCAATTCAAATATTATCCTATTATTTAGCATTAAAAAAGGATGCTAATCCTGACTATCCTAGAAACTTAGCTAAGTCAGTAACTGTGAAATAACTTTAAATCTTCATTTAGTAATATTTTTTAGTCAAATATTAATTTCATTTAATGGAAATTTTTTTTTAATAGTTTTCTCATATTCTCTCTCAATATATTTCAACAGAGTTTCTCCGTTAAGTTTTCCACTTGCATTTATCATTGTTGCTATTGATACCCCTCCAGCACCAACTCCTTCCTTTACAAAGCCATTTGCAAAAGCCTTTAGTCCTAGTTTTGTCGATTCAATTAAATGTAAATCAGAAATAACAACACCTACATTGTCATCTATAGATAATACTAGGTTTGTAAAATCTGCACTATGATCGTTAAAAATATATTTTGTAGTACCTATGAAGACTTTATCAGTTTTAACTTTTAGACTTTTTAAAATCGATAAAATACAACACATTTGAGTTCCACCTGCTAGCATTACTATCCCACCATTCTCAATAATCCCTTGAGCAATACCTGTCACCGAAGGGATCATAGGATCTCCAAAGAAGGAGATAGCATCAAAAGGTTTATTTTTCAATGACCCAAAAGCAATATTATTTTTTTTCATACTTTTTCTTATTAAATTATTTTTTAAATTATGTGGATTTTCTGGCATACTACTACTCATTTTATTTTCTGCGTCTATACCTAAAGAAAGCATAACCCCAAGTGCAGTGGTAGTTCCACCAGGAATGCTTTCTCCAAGAATTACAAGATCATGACTTTTGGATAGTTGTTTACCTAGTATTAATCCATACCTATAGGCTTTTTCTACCTCCTCTGATTCCATCGCGATGTTATCCGAGATATTTTTACCCGATCTTAGATTAAACGAAAATAATGGTATATCCGGTTTTATTTTTACTCCTGAATCTACTACAATAAAAGGAATGTTACCAATATTTAACATTGTTTTTGTTATTATAGCTGGAGTTGGTTTTCCATCAGGTGTTGCAGGTACGCCATTTATACATTTAC
>JANWKP010000149.1 GCA_025451315.1 Nitrososphaerales archaeon
TAATGCAATAATCGATAAAGATTTGTTTCTTTTACTATTTTATGTACTGTGCTACCCACATCAATGTCCTTAGGATTTTGATAGATTTGTGTCAATTTGTCTATCTTTTCTGAAAGATCGTGATTATATTTATCAATAGAAATAGAAACACCAGGAGGGGTTTCTTGCTTCGTAGGAGTTGCATTAGGATTATTTAGCAATTTTATCTTCACTCATCAGGATATCTATATTTTTACGTAGCGCTCGAACTTCACGTTTCATTTCTTGTATATCTTTAAGAAGTGTATCAACATCATCTTTAGATGATAAATTTAAAGATAAAAGATATGTATTAGATATATTTCTCGATAATTTATTATATTCAGAATAAGTACCCATTAAATCAGATATAAGGACCCCAAATTCCTCGGATTGGAACAGTTTAGTAAATGATTCTTCTAGCGTTCCAAGAAGGAAACTTCTGTATTTCTTTATGTCCTGTTCAGATTCCAGTGAATATTCAGGATTATTGGGTGGTATTTTATCTAATGCCTCTGTGTATGTTTTATTAATTTGAGTTGCATAATTAAGAGTAAAATATTGCATTTTTGAAGTCACTAGTAATAGATCTTGCATATTCTTAATAAGATTTGATGTTTCTTCTGGTAATGCAAACGGACTAAATGTTGGAACATTATAGAATTTTTTCCAAAAATCTTGATATTTTTTTAATACCTCTTCAAATGGAATACTTGAATTTTCTTGAAAAGATATACTATCATTCATGTACCTTAGTATATATTAAAAATTATATATCTTTTTGTTTAATTTCATTATATTATAAATATTATGAGTTTTAAACAATTGATAATGCCGTTTAATTTTAAGGATTTATTCACCGATCGAAGTAAATTCTTTGGAATGAACCTCCTTATAATGCCGTTCTGCCTATTCTCTTGAAGGAAATTACATAGCGAAAATTTGACATCTCAATGTTCCAGAATCGTAATCATAATTCATACAATTAATAATGATGTAGCTATATATTATTTAACCTAAAATAGTAAGTGAATCTTAAAATTACCACTATCACTATTGGTATATAAAGTAATATTACAACATAATAGTTACAATAGACATTACCAAAATTATATATAGTTTGATTACCTCAATTATAGTGAATAAATATGACAAATTCTAGTGATAAGGACGACAATCGCAAAAGTTATAATGATCCTGCACAACAGGTTAATGAATATAATTTTTACAATGCAATAAAAGAAGACACTACTAGAATAGTAAATGAGATAGCAAAAACACAACCAACTTACATACAGGCAATTTCAAATCTTCAAATGAAATACATCGAGGCTACAAAAAACATAATCAATTCTACCCTTGGATTCCAAAAACAAGTATATGAGAACCTAGATAATAGTTCAACTTCCACTTTTGCAAAACAGCTTGGCAGACAATCAAACGAAATTACAAATAATTTTATAGAATTTAACAATATAAATAACAAGTTTATCTCAAATGTCTTGGAAGTATCTGGAGATGGTATAAAAAATTTTACTAAAACTTTAGATACTATTATAAAATTTTATGCAAATGTTTTTGAGCAATGGTATTCTTTGTTCAAAAATAATCAAAGTTTTAAAAGAACATAAAATATATTTAATTTTCTTCTATTTTTAACTAACTGAATACTATTTTTCAATACTTTTTGATATAGACTTATCTATAAGCTAATACTACCTTATTAAAGATTATAGAGAAGAGTCTACACTACTATATTTTATTTGTTAAATTCTTATTAGGTCAGCTTTGGAGGATAAACATGTAATAAGAGAACAAATATTACCAAGATTAAAGCTATTAAGTCAAGTGTCACCATGAATGTCATACTTCCATCTTCCAAATCTCTTATCTAGATATTCTGATATTGCATATTTTTGTTCTTCTATAGTGGTATAGAATCTATTTGCACAGACATCTGATTTTATCTTCTGATTTACTTTTCTTTCATTTGGATTGAGATACGGAGCCTCTTTGGAAGATGTATTACAGTGAGCCAATCTTTTTTCTGTTCATTTACATATTCTCTCGTAATTTTGCTTGTGATATGATGCGTTATCCCATACAAGTACAATTCTTTTCCAACTATTTTGCTTTACATGTATATTGAGATTCTCTAAATGGTTTATGGTATTTGTGGAATTTGATCCCTCATAGGAATCATACAACAGGTTCTGTTCAGGCGAAAGCATAGATATGTATATTGAGAATTTCTTTCTATTTTTTGATGTTTACCTTCAAAACTCATTGACTTTCTTATACATGGCTTCTGTGTTACTATGGTTTCATCCTCAAATACAAGCATCACTTTCTTTTTTTGAGAGCTGATGTTACTTTTTGTAGTTCTTTACTTTTTTCTTTCCCTTAATATAACCCGATCCGTTTTCAAGTTCCAGTTTAGGTCTTTTACATCTAATACCCATGTCTTTCAATGTCCTTTGAAGATGTCTGAAACTAATAGGAATATCAAGTTCTTCTGTAAGACAGTTTGCCAGCGACCTCAGACTCCAAGTGTTTCTGATGTAACCAAAGATATTGGGATCGTTGAAAAGTACAGAAAGTATAATCTCTCTATCCTCATCTGTTATACGGGATTTTGTACTACTTGTTTTCTTTATTTCTAGACCACAGGTTCCCATCTGGATATATGCTGATATCCATCTTTGAACTGACCTGATACTCACACCATGTTCCTTTGCAATGTCCGCAAAAGTAGTACCGTTACTCTTCTGGAGTACTGCTAGTAATCTGCGATAATATTTCTTGTCTGTGGTGGTATTTTTCATCACTCTCAGCATGCTATTGTGCTGTTGTGAGATTAAGTTTGGTGTTAGAACCACTGTACATATAAGTGTGACATTCTGGATACCTTAAGCTTTATCTATTCAAGAATTTAGACATGGTAGTCAATAAGATATGACATTATGGAAGGCACTTGACTTAGTAATAAGAGAAAGATACGGCAGTGGACTCAATCTTATTCTTCGCCATCAAGATGTATGTATTAATCTATATGATTCGTTAAGAGTTCAATACAATTAAATTGTTTATAAGCCATAGTCTATACCAACTGGTATAACAACACAAAGAAAAAAAATAGCCAATAGAAATGGTGTTGTGTTGTCGACTATGGCTATGTGTGATTCTTTTGTCTAAACACCTTTTTACAAGTGTAATTTTAGACAGATTATAGAATATATAAAAATTGAATAACTTTGTTAACCAATAATTAATATAATAAATTACCATAGCCCTAACCGGTAGAATGACCAGATAATGCTTCATCTATAACGATTTGCTTATTTTCCCTATCTGTCGGAAAAGACTCGAGGTAAGTAAAATGTAATGATCATAAAAAAAACAAATGATACTTATCGTTTTATAATGGGAATTTTTGCCGCTTAATGACACCGCTTGAGTATTAAATTAATTTAATAAGTATTAAACTTAGTAAATATATCTAATATAGTTTTATTTCTTTTATAGGTCACAATATTAATCATAATCATAACCTCACAAAAATATTATTATTTCATTTTCTTGTTATTGTCTAAAAAATAGCCATATAAATCTCATGTATTGAATGTTAGTATATCTTAGCTGTATTATTGAAAGCCACTACGTCAACATAACATCATTCTTACTTTTGTTATTGATATCTCTGCATTAGGATGATAAAAGATATAATATTAATAATAATTCCAAATATGTTTAAAATGTCTTTTTAAAATATGAAAGATATATGAAGAAATTTATTAATTATAATTACATTGAAATGCTTAATCAAATACTAACTGGTTCCTTAATCTGGAATAGTTTTCTTGATACTCTATATCAGCCTAAAGATTGAATGAAGCATTTAATGTTGCTGCAGAACCATCCAATAAGAATGTTTTACAATCTCATTTTGGTTAATCTTTGATGGTAATATGCTAAGACTAATACGCTAAAATAAATATTATTAAGTTTAACATGTCATTCTCTCTGTCCTATAATCCGTTTACAAGGTCACAACACATATTAGCTATCTGTGTCAATCTTTCCTTTAGAGTTTCAGATAAACTAAAGGTGTTTCTATAGGCTTTTTTGACGAATGATATATGGTCTCATAAATTTCGCAACCAGTGAGTTAATAATCCAATTTGTTTATACTGTAAATTAGAACTCTCGCACCCTACAAATCACTTATATGAGGCTGTGTTTCGTTTAGTATTTTTTTCCTCTGCCATAAAAATTTGGAGGTTTAGCTATTTTCAACAGGTTCTTTGTCAAATGACGCTTTTTTCTTATTTTTTTTGAAAATTTTCTCGAAAAATGACTAAATTGCATAATAATTATATGGACTCTTATATATTTAAGTCTATGTAACCTTAAATAAGTTATATATTATTCCTATCTGTTAAGTTGCTACAATTTATAAACAAGGAGAAATGCCTTCAAATGATCTTAAAATAGATCTTAAGCATTTACAACAAGAATTAAACATAATACAAATAAAATAGAGGTTTTTTATCTCCTTTTATCCTAACCTATTGTCTGAACTTGACATTTGACGTAGGACCATATTTGAGTGGCGTTACCAAATCGGGCCCGGAGGGATTCGAACCCTCGACCTGACGCTTAGGAGGCATCCGCGCTGTCCATTTTGCGCCTTTATTAGTCTGCGCTACGAGCCCCTTGTAAATAAAATCACACTGAGCATTAATTTAAGAGTTTATAGTAGTAAGAATGAAAAAATAATAACATCTATTAAGATAATAACTTAACAATTGAAATGTTACTATATTTTATTAAATTGACTTACAATGAATGATATATCCAAGATTTGCTGCAGAAAGATAATAAACAGCTTGAAGTTGATTTGAGAGATTCGAAGCATAAAATAATTTGATGATGAAGAGCTTTAATTTTACCCAATTCATGAAGATTTTACTAATACATCCAAAAATGATTGAGAAAGACAATAATAACAAGAAAAAAGAAATAAAATTTAATATTCTCTAAGGTTATAAAATTTAAAGAATCACTTCACTTGCTTCACATTGATAATCCGCAAAGTTATGAGATAGAACATATTATCGGTATCATTATTTGTTTTGATAATTATATGATTTTATTAAAAATGTAACTATTATAATAAAAAAATCATTAGAGAATCGTTATTTAATCTAACGCTTGTGATGATTTTAATAATATCTTAAACTTTCTTCCATTATTTTCAGTAATATTATTAGAAAATATAATTATCCAATTAAAAATATCTATCAATTTTATTGATATTACTGGATAACTTAAGTAATAATTATTACCAAAATTAGGACAAATATATTCTTCTCTGAGTACATCAAAGTAGGTATTTTCAGAAGTATTCTATTAGTTTTCCAATCAGCACCCACAATTAAGATATTCGATAGCTAACTTGGAGATTAAAAGTACTCGTGTCTTAATATCATCTATTTCCTCATTCTATGTCTTGTAAAATTCTTCGTTAGTTAGTAAATTTAATCCCCTCACAATAAATAGCCTTCTAAAATGATCTCTTTGTTCTGTTGGAAGAGTATTTTTTTATTGAAATATTCTTGTAATTTATATTTTCACGTGTCTACAATCTTTTTACCATCTGATAACATCAATCTTTTCTCCTATTTTTAATTTTTAATCATTAAACACACCAGAAGGAATGAGAACATAACAGGGAGAATTATTCCCACTTCTGGCTTTTTAATTACTTCCTTGCCAAAACCCAGGAGTTCATCTTCAGTCATTAACAACTATTAATTTATCTTAGTATGTTAAATATTCTATTAAATAACTCTCGACTATTTATCAATTTATCTTTTGTATTTTTTCGCTACTACAAATGAATGTATATGTAATAAAATATTGATGATGGTGATTATTTTATTAGAAAGAATTTTTTAGATTTAAATCAAATAGTAACACAATACGTATAGTTTACATCCAAAAAGTTATCTACTGATAAGTCGCTTATATGAATATGTCAACCCCTACAGATATACTAAACAGGTTATTTCAGGATATTAAACCACAAGATAAACTATATCCCAAACCAGAATCTCAAATCCAAGACATTGATTCAGAAGAAATTTTGAATTCTAATATATTTAACGTGATGTTAAATAGACGTTCTCAAAGAAAATTCGAAAATAAAGAAGTTGAAAATTGGAAGTTAGATATAATTTTTGCCGCTGCTGATACTGCTCCGACTGCAGGTGGATTTCAAGGATTTGAAATATATCATATTAAAAATGATGACATAAAAATAAAACTAGTCATAGCAGCTAACAAACAACCGTACGTAAATTCTCCTGTAGTATTGGTATTCTGTATGAACCCAAGTAGAGTTAAATTGCAATTTCCATCTAAGATATTAGAGAAATTTTCTATACAAGATGCAACACTTGCTGCTGCATATGCTCAGTTAGCTGCCCATTCATTGGGTCTTAGCTCAATCTGGATTGGAATGATCGATGAGAGAGAAGTAATGAAAGCAATAGGTACAGATCTTATTCCCTCTTCCATTTTATGTATTGGGTATCCAAAAAAGATTTTACAACCAAAATCAAAAAGAACATTATCCGAACTAATACACATAATAGAATAACAATGGGGTTTAGTCAATTAATAGAGGCTAATGGATTGTTTATGGAATAAAAAATAAAATAATAGAATTAAATTAACTTAAATATTTATTATTCGGGGCATAGCCATTCTATGACTCTATCGATGTTATTACTCTTGAGAGTTATTCGAATTGGTCCAAGAGGAGATTCAAATTCATCATCGACTAAAACTACGATTCCCATAGTTGATACTTGCTTATTAATATAGAACCAGGTAGAAACTTGGTCTAAATTAGAAAGTAAAAGTCTGCGAAGCACTGAAGAAATTGACCTATCACGAACTTGATTATAAATAGTGTTTAGAACTTCTAAATTGCCAGATTTTCCTATTATTCGATCCCCATATTTAAATTCTAAAGTCATACCTGGCATAATAGATGTGATTGCATTGAATATTAAAATCTCAGATTCGGTAGGATTAACTTTACAAGATATCTCTATTTCTGTTTTTAAATCTGGAAATTTTGTTTTTCTAATATTCTCTGTAATGATTTAACCATCTAATGAAGATATCCATTTTTTTGTGATGATTTTAGCTTTTCTCTTTAACTGCTCTAAAGTTATTTCATTATTAGAAATCATCTCATCAGCAAATGCTATTGCTTCACTTACCCCAACCGATAATTCTCGATTATCCCTAACTCTACAATCTTCAAGAGAATATGGAGCATCAGATCTAGAACGATTTTTTAAGTGTGCGAATCTAGTAAAGATTGATCCATGTATTGCTAAAATTTTTACAGTTCCAATTGCTTTCAATAATTCTACTTCATGAATACTTCTAATACCGTCAATTATAAATTTGTCATATTCAGGAGCATAATATTTTTCGTTTATTTGATTAATTACCAATTGAGCGATCGCACCTTGACCATACATATTTCGTAAATCTAACATCAGTGTTCCCAAGTTTTTATCAGTTAATTGTAGATTTTTTCTATTAGCTTCCATTCTAACACAATCCCCCATAGTTATCAGAACAAAACCTTCATCTTTTATTGCCTCTGCTACGGTTGATTTTCCTGCACCAGGCATACCAGTTAAACAAATCATAAATATTTGTTTGATATAAAGTTCACCTAATTATTGTAATGTAATATAAGCATATTATCAACTTTTTCTTGCTATGAAATGAGGATTAAAGTTATAATTATTTTAATATTAATGCTAATTACGAAATACATCTTTTTTAGCTTCAATTATGGAAGTAGTCATCGTAATTTTTGTATGATTCCTAGAAAACAAGTGTTATTCCAACGTAATTTTTGGAGCAAAACTGATAGGGAAAGAGAAAAATACAAATAACTTAATTATTCTATTTGAGCTTATGCCAATAACTGATGCTACTAAAAAACAAATTGCACAACATCGACGATTATTCTATAAGATATGTTTTAAATGTGGTGGTAGGAACCCTATTTCTTCAGATCGATGCAGAAAATGCCACAGTCAAAAAATGAGATTAAAGAATAGAAACATCGGAGCCAAGAAATAATATTGATAGCTTAATTATGTTAATTATGTAAATTATTTTGGATTACCAGTAATCCGCTTTAATTTTTTCAATAGCTTTTTCATGTTCAGGTCCTTTATTTCTTGCATATTTTTCCATCGATGATAGCGGTATACCACCTAATGTTTTTGCCAAGCCCGAGAAAAAAGTGCTTTTAACGGTATTATGTCTACCAACTTTTGACATAAATTTTTGTATACCATATTTAAAATTGTGTTGCCAGGTTTTATACATGACTCCTAATTTTCCAGGATCTATTGTATTACCAATGTCAAAAAAATTCGATTTTTCCAATAGACCAATGGGAACAAAAGTAAGTGGGGTAACAGTAAACTTAGAATCCGGTTGCTCTGTTTCTAGTTCATGTATAAGCCTGATTGTCTCCCAGCTATCATCCATACTTTCATTATTATCTAATCCCATAATAAGAGTAAAAGCAGGAATCCAATAATGCTCATTTAAGGTTTTGACTCCTTCTTTAACTACCCAATGCCACTCAGATGGCCTAAATGGAGCTAATTTTCTATCAGCATATTTTCCTATTAACCTTATGCTACCTGTTTCTAAACCACATTGAATACCAATAAAGTTGTCTGGACTGGATTTAATTATTTTTGAAACATTTGGAACAAGTCTTTCATCAGCAATGGCTCCTGCTAATGTTCCATGAGTAGGATTTGTGTGTTCTATTCCAGTATCCATAATTCCTTTAAACAGTTCTTCAATTGCTTCTCTATTAGGCTGCATATTTTTTGTAGTTCTAGGATTAAGACCATAAACAAAAATATCGTCACTTTGAATCCATGCGTTTTTAAGACCTCCATATTTCATGTTTATTTCTATCTCTTTTTGTACTTTTTCGATCGGATAATATCTTAATGGACGTAAGGTAACATCACAAAACTTGCAGCCACGACCGCATCCACGCATAACCTCGATCATTCCATGCATACTTGGATTTACAATATTGGGTATTTCATCTATTGATGGCTCATCAGAATAGTGAAAGAATCGACCATGATATTTTCTATCGCTTTTTACAAATTCTTTGATTTCCACTTTGAATTCGCTTTTTTTGAACGGATTAGAGGTTTCTAATTCCCCATTAATAACTGCATTAAAAAATCTTGCTCCCACTCCATCTAATTCA
>JANWKP010000150.1 GCA_025451315.1 Nitrososphaerales archaeon
TAATTAATTAATTAATTAATTAATTAATTAATTAAATAATTAATTATCCAGTGAATCTCACAAAATATTATAAATAAAAATAAAAACTATAATTTTTACTTGTCCTAATAGACTTTTTTGTGATCTACTATTTATAATTGTTCATCCCTATTCTGCTACTTTTATGAATAAATAACATAAAATATTTAATCACATTCCCTTTCTTCATAAAAAGCAAATTGATAATAATGATTAATCTAATTATTGAATTCACGATCTAGTTATTCGAATTCACGATGATGTTCTGCTTTGACATAGGTTTTGACCAAATCTAATAATGGTCCCTTAATTTCTTTAACACTCTCTTTAAATAATATCATCTCTTTTCCTTCTGCCCTGCAATAAATGTTGACCTTCCATTTTTCGTCATCGAGTTGTGGAAAATCAGAACGGTAGTGAGCGCCTCTACTCTCTTGCCTAGTTAAGGCACTTCTAATTATGGCCTCACTAACCACTAACGATGATTTTACTTCCAAGGTCAAAACAACTTCTTCATTCTCAATTTTGAATTCTTTCAGAACATTATCTTTAGAATAAAACTCTTTGTTTAATTCCAAAATCCTTTTCAATCCATTTTGAAGCCTTGTCTCTTCTCTTATTATTCCAGCATTATGGTTCATTATTTCTTGTATTTCATTACGAAACGTAATTGGGTCCTTAACTATGAAAATCTCATCATCACCGAATTCTTTTTTGTTACTTACTGTCAGTCCTAATAGTGATTGCTCGGTCTTATGTCTTTCTCCTTCTTCTTTTGCAAAGCTTGCAGCTTCAAACCCAGCAATTTTTCCGAAAACTATTGTGTCCAGTAAACTATTTCCACCTAAACGATTAGCCCCATGAATCTGACTTATTACTTCTCCAACAGCAAATAAACCTCTAATCTTTGTTCTACATTTAATATCTACTACAATTCCTCCCATCGAATAGTGTGCAGTTGGACCAACCTCCATTTTATCCTTAGATATGTCTATTCCATTAATATTTTTGAACTGTTCGTACATCGTTGGTAGTCTGTCCATAATTTTTTGCCTTGAGAGATGGGTTACATCCAACCAAACTCCACCGTGTTGGGTACCTCTACCATCTAATATTTCATTATAAGTTGCACGGGCTACTACGTCTCGTGGTCCTAGCTCCATTCTTTCTGGATAATAATTTTTCATGTACCTTTCGCCTTTTGAATTTAACAAAATACCTCCTTCACCACGTATTGCTTCAGTAGCTAGTGTACCCAATGCTTTCTCTGGCCAAACCATTCCAGTAGGATGGAACTGAACCATCTCCATATCTACCAAATCTGCGCCTGCTTCATATGCTAGAATCATGCCTTCTCCATAGTTTTCAAAACTTCTAGAACTACTAACGGCATAGACCCGGGTATATCCACCAGCGGCAAGTATTAAAGACTTGCATTCGAATATCACAATTTCTTTCTTTTTAAAATCTATCCCCAACGCCCCTGTGATTTTTGTTGCTTCTCTTTTTCCACTTAAATTATCTGATTTTATTAATTTTGTTACGTAAACATTATCTACAATTTCAATTTTCCGCAGACGAACTTGGTCTATCAATACATGAATTATTTCTTGACCAGTCCAATCTTCATAAAATACAGTTCTCCTATAAGTATGAGCACCAAAAAATCGTTGTGTTAATCGACCATCTTTCTCTCTATGAAACCTAGCTCCCCAATTAACTAGTTCATTTACAGCATCAGGTGCATTTTTGCATAGTACTACAACTCTTTCATAATCAGCAAGGAACTCCCCTTCACGCAGTGTATCAACAGCATGTACCATCCAATTATCTTCTGGATCCATAGTACCCAATGCTGCATTGATACCACCTCTAGCAAGTACTGTATGTGGATCTCCTTTCCTACTTTTACTAATAATGAGAACGTCAGCACCGGCATCGTGAGCTTCAATTGCAGCTCTAAGACCTGCAGATCCACTACCTATAATGAGAACATCACATGAACGTCTAGTTCCGATAGTCATATAATCACACTTTGGCTAGTAAAGTGTCTATAACATAATTGAACTTTTCCGTGACAACAAAAGAATGTCAAGAAGCAGATTTTGAAAGTAAGGTCAAATTATTTGGAGTAGAGTATGATATTTTCCTTAGTACTATGATTCACTATTCTAGCAGTTTTTTATCGATATTTTTTTGAATTGCATTCTTTAAGGTGTCAGTAACTACATGAATAATACGAGGATCATCTACTTTTGGTATGAGATAGTCAAATTTCAAATGGCGACTATCGACAATATCTGCGATTGCGGTTGCAACAGATACAAGTATAGCTTCATTTAAAGTAGTGACTCTAAGATCTAATAATGCCCGTAATATTGATGGAAATACAACTGCGTTATTTACTTGGTTTGCAAAGTCAGATCTGCCAGTAGCTATAATTCTTGCCCCTCCTTCCGATGCACTGGAAGGTAGAATTTCAGGATCAGGGTTACTTAGTGCAAATACTATAGGGTCATGGTTCATTGATTGTATCATATCTTTGCTTATTAAGTTACCCTTACTAGACACTCCAATAATGACATCAGCTCCTTTTATGACATCAATAAGGCTTCCACTCAATTTCATAGGATTAGTGTTATCAGCTATTTCTTTTTTATATGGACTAGATATCCCTTTAATCCTGTTTTTATATATTGCTCCGTGACTATCAGTTACCACGATATTTCTACATCCTGCCTCTTTCAATATCCTATATATGCCATAACCGGCAGAACCTGCTCCTGCTATAACTACTCTTATACCATTTATTCTCTTCTGGAGTAACCTTAGTGCATTTAATAGTCCTGCAAGGGCGATTATAGCCGTGCCGTGTTGATCGTCATGAAAAACTGGGATCGAGAGCTCTTTTTGAAGCCTTTCTACAATTTCTAGTACCTTTGGTGATTCTATATCCTCTATGTTCACAGCACCAAATACTGGTTGTACTGCTTTTACAAATCGAATTATTTCCTCTTTATCCTTAGTATCTATACATAATGGAAAAGCATTGATACCTCCTAAAACTTTGAATAATACAGATTTTCCTTCCATAACCGGAAGTGCTCCTTCAGGACCGATGTCACCTAATCCTAGGACTCGTGTTCCATCACAAACAATGGCAACATTATTCCATTTTGATGTATAATCATATACCATTTTTTTATCCAGACTTATTTCTTTGGCAACTGATGCTACACCAGGAGTATAAATCAGGTTGAGCGTGTCATTCTTACCTTGATATGAACTATCTAAAGATATTCTATTATGAATTTCGATTTTTCCCCTTAGCATTCGATGGAGACTTAGGGCATCTTCTTCTAAACTCAATTAATAAATCAAATACATATGATATTGTTAAGGTATATAGATTGCTATCTAGTCTTCGTTTAAGAAATAATTGAATTTAAATATAAATTTTAAAAATATTCATGTCATCTATTTATTATTACTAGACGTGAAGCTTTTTATGGTAACTAATATCTAAATTTTGTTTTATACAATAAACAATAAAAGATAAAAAAAATAAAACAGATTATTCCTTTATTTTATTGAATGATATGCATTCCCATTTATGGAAAATGGGTTCTCTTGTATATTGAATTATAATTGTAATTCACAATAACGTAAGGCGGTTTCGCCTACACAATATGTTAAACTGGAAGTAATCCAGAACAAATTTGACCACATTCTGACAAAATTGTATCAAACTTGCGTAAAATAATATCCAGTTTTGTTGAACAACTAATTTTTTGTTCTTTTTTATTAATATATTATAATGAATAACTTTTATTATTAACTATATTGATAACTAAATTAACAATTCATATTTATTCTTCTCTATTCTTACCATATCTAATGATAGCTTTTGAAAGTTAATTATCATCGTTATTTTTCTTGAGATAATATTTTGTGAACTTTAGATGTTTAATTTTTGGTAACATATATTATTATTAACTTGGTTATTTAATTGTTAAATATCATAAGTTATATTAAATTATATGGACGATTCGTTTGACTGGAATAAAGTCATAAAAAAAGAAGCTAAATCAAATGGTAATAAAGAATTAGGGGAAATACAAGGAACAGAATACAATTGTCTTGTAGTTGAAAGAGGATTAGTTAATAAGGAATTCTTTTACATCCCAAAAGATTTAGTAGAAAATTATGATGGAAAAACTGTTAATTTCAAAATTTCAGAAGAGATAGAAAAAAAATATGTGAACAAGGATAATCTGTTTGAAAAATCTACCTGATAGAAACTCTAAATATTGAAGTAATATAATAGAAATCATTCATAACACATCTTTAGTATTCTTTTCACCCTAGGAATGTGCAAAGACATTCACTGCATAAAATTTTTATTTTCCTCAATATATAATGAGCATATCTTTCAAATCTATTTTTATGTAATAACTTAATGTTATCATCTTTTATGATTTCCTAAAGCTTCTTATTATTTCCTATTACAATATGTAATGAATGATCTTTAAAAGAACCAGATAGATTTTTAATTTGACATTTCCATTTTGTAGAAACAATAATGGTTTTTGTATATCATATAATTCTTGAACCTACCTCCCTACATAACCCTAATTAATTATTAAAGTACATAATAACTTGTCAAAATTGTCATTCCATTTAACAATTGATAACATCAATTGTTTCAATACATAAATTATCAAGAAGAAGAACTTAGTTATTTAAGAGTTATATATTGTTGTTTTAACCTTGGAAAAAAGATTCAAGATTATCCAATTTTCTGTTCTACATGTAATAAATATTATTGGACTTGTCATCGTCACTCAGAAAAACATATTTTACACTTTAGAATTCAAATATTTAAAATATCGTTCTAAATTATTAAAATTCAGCAATTTATATTTTCATATTGTAATTGTTTCAACTACTTTAATCTCAAATATTGATGTCCATTCTGTTGAGATGTATCTCCTATAATGTGTACAAAATGATTAATTTAGTTATTATTATGAAGGATTTCTACCTAGCCAAAAGAGTTAAATCTTTCAGAGTTTTATTAGATGATAACACAATGAAAAGAATATCAACATTATTGATAACAATTTGGGTTATGTCACTAATAGCAGCTGTTTTTTTGTCTATAGAAAACAATGACACTAATAGAAATGCTATTGCTCAACAAACAATAAATGAATCTTTTATTAACGATACAGAAACTGTAGGTGAGCTTGACAAGATTTTAGGCAACAATACCGCTATTATATTAAGTGATGAATACATTTCTAATCCAAATAATACATTGCTAGATAGTATAAATACTAATATTCAAGAAGATTGTATGAAAGTACCAAATACAAATCATTTGTATTGTCCTTAATCCTAACATAAAATTTTTTTTTTTATTTTTATTAATGTTTATACATCATAGTATCTTGGCCTCTAACGTTTCAGAATATTTGTAATCTTCGCTGGCTTAGTACCACATAATTTATCAAATATACCTGATTCTCTCCATTCTTGAAATCTTTTATGGCATGTTGAACCATAACTATACCCTTTGGGTAACATTTTCCATTTACATCTAGTTCTCAAAACAAATACTATATCATCAAGTACTTTTCTATATGGAACAATTGGACGACCTATGGTATTGTCCGGTTTCTCATCTGGTAAAATATTTTTAATTTCATTCCACAGATCATCTGGAATGCGTATAATTGTTCTAATAACATGTTTATGTGTTTACTTTTGTTCAATTGTAATATAAATAAAGATTATAAAAACAATGAGATATATCCCTATCTATTTTTGGGATAGGTTCTAATATCTTTTCTGCAATTAATATAAATATGACTAGAATATGTTACCTAGTAGTATAAATACTAAATCATACAATAACAAAATATCTTTCAGTATTATATAGATGAAAGATAACTTACTATAAGACCATAAAAACTTATATACATTTTTATTTCTATAAAGTATTAGAATAATAATATCATTTAATAATTATTTTTTAACTAACTCATCAAAAGATATTTTTTCTATCTAATTGCTTTATTAAATAAAGTACAATTAATTTTGTGACAACATTTCGAAAAACTAATGATAATGAAAATTTCTGTTAATCTGACTGGTATACATACAATTAAAGATAAAGATAATGATAGATTAATGACACTTAGAGTAAGTCCATAACATCTTAGAGCAGGTGATTGCGCATAATAATAATACAAATGTTAATGACCATGAGGAAAGGAGATAAAATCAAAAAAATATTAAAACTGACGATTAGAGTTTTTAGTATATTATTCTTTATTGCTACATAAGTTTTTATGGTCGGTCATGATACAATGACAGAAGAATCTTCCAATACTGCAGAATATTGTGCAAAATATGGATTTTAGTCTCCTACTTGTTGGTAAATTAGTTCCTATTTATTGAAACAGAAAGCATAATTAAAGAATAATTACCTTTTATTGCAAAATGAGATAATAAATATTTCAGATCTCTAAATATAAATTTATACCAAGACTCGAAATTTGTAAATGAAAGTGAATTCCCTCACAATTAATATGCTTATTATCAAAAATAATATAATATAAATTCACAAATTTAAAGAACAATGAATTATATTACAATAAAGGACTGAAATTTCCTTAACAATACTACCACAATAAAATATTCTTTCAAACATTATAATGGAAAAATCATGTTTACTATTATGATATCAAAATCATATTTTAATGATAATTTGTGGTTATGATACTACTGAATATTTGAAAAGAGTAGAAAAAATACTAGAATCATTTGCAAGTCTGAGAATCATGAGAAATTTCAAATATTAGTAGAAGTGGTATTTTTTTTCATAAATGAAATCCTCATTTTTAATAATAGTAGTGGGAATTATTGTAATTTCTTATTATTTATCCTTTGATTATATAATACAAAATCAATCAGCGACAGCACAACTACAACCATCTCAATTACCTCCAGTAATTAGTGGAGAAGGAAGCAAAAAGTCAGCAACAGCACCATTTCCATCAGAAAATGGTGGAGGAGGAGAACACAACCCCCCACCAACACCACCTCAATGTTCAACGGATCAACACCTTGACCAAACAACACAACAATGTGTTCCAAATACACCAACACCACCTCAATGTTCAACGGATCAACACCTTGACCAAACAACACAACA
>JANWKP010000151.1 GCA_025451315.1 Nitrososphaerales archaeon
AAATTAATTAATTAATTAATTAATCTATTATTCTAGCGATATTACTCTTAGTTTGAATTTATATCTAAATTCTTACAGAAAGAAATTATTTTTAGCCAGTTTTAAAAATTGCGTCACGAATTTCTTTTGGTCTTCTAAATATGATCTGACCTACTTCTATCTGTAAGTTAGGAGGTAGATCTTGGGCAAGAGAAGAACGATAGAAACTCACAAATGTTCCCATTATGGAGCCTTGAACAATGCCAAGAACATAATCGTCTAGCGTTGTTATACCAAATTCGGGTGGATTATTATTTCTTGCTCTATTCACAAATATAGGTGTCATATTTATAGCCTGATCAATTAAATTTTCTAATACTCCACGCATATACTCAGTTAATGACATTTTAATAGCGGTATTTAACAAATCTATTTTTATTTAATGTTAATGATTTTCAGTAATGAATTGAATAATAATAATATTAATTGGTTAAAAGATTCGGCCCGTCAAGACCAGAATCCTAGCCACTACCATTTATTAATTGATCAATAATAATTAAATTAATTTAACTAAATTATCTCCAATCATTAAATAGTATGATATAGATTGGTTGATACAACCATCTATAGACAAGTATATGGTATCATCAAACCATAGCCTTCATTACCTCTCCCGAGAAAGGGCTATGGCTTTCTAAATATTCTAATATTAGTACTATTTAATATGATTAATGCAAATGAAACCATTTAATTTCATAATTGTAGTACCTGCTATTTGTAGTTCTAGGACTATTTGCTGTTTACAATGTTAGCAATAGTGAAGAATATGCTCAAAATTCAACTACAAACACTTTGCAGGAAATGATTCAAACCGTTAATAATGAAACAAATAATTCTTTTTGATAATAACAATAAATCTATATACACTAGTTATCAAAAACCACAAACTTTTCTTCATGGAACAATAGTCAAGATTGATAACGTAGGATATTATTTTGATGGCCCTGCCGACGGTGCAAATGGAACAAAAGATGCACCTGGTCATTACTGGTGGCAAGATTCTCCTACTCATCTATATGGATTACATTACAATATAGGTCCATTTGGAGAAGAAAATTGGTGGTCATCAGATGCAAAAGGTAATGAATTACTCTATGTAGTTGATGTAATAATTGCACCGTGGACAAATACAACTGCGTATGAATTTGCTAAACAAGGATATGTTCACTATCATGAACTAGTAAGAACAGATAATGGAGAAAAACATCCTGAATTAGTGGCTTGGTTCAAACATGTAGCAGTACCTGCATCATTTACTCTTGATAAGGGAGCTATGCCAGAAGATAAACACATAGTCTCTGCAGGAATTGATTATAGATTTTTAAACAATTATTTTATGCCATATAATTCAAAAACAGACCACGGTCATTACGAATAAAAAGGAGATTTTTTCCCTTCTTTTACTTTTTTAATACTTTTAATTTTTTAATATTTATTGATTATATAACTTTGAAATTTTTACTTTTCTTGTTATTATATTTGATTATATCATAAATTTTCTAGAATTTTTATAACTTTATAATATCGTTGCCGTAGAATTTTTTATTTATATTCAACAATGACCTTTTCTATAAATTGCTTATTATAAGGGCAATCATTACAAATAATAATTTTAAAATATTAGATACAAACAATGAATTCTTGTTGGATAAACAAGTTTTTTAATAAAATATAACTTATGGGACGAGTTATGATTTTTTGTTTATATAAGATATTTTATTAAAATTTAATATCAATTTGATATAATCAACTTGTATTATATTTTTTATCAATTATAAAAAATTTATCTAAGTATTATCATTTGAGATATGACAATTCCTCCACATTTTTAGTGGTTATGTTATTTTATTTTCTACTTGAAAGATTCTAAAAGTAGAAAATATTTTGTCAGACCGGTTTTCTTTTTTTCTTTGGAGGATCTGCTTGACACACATAATCGCTTAGGGACTTAATCATGGGACCCATCTTATAGACTTCGGGCATAACATCTACATGAATATTGTTCTCATTAAGGGTTTTCATTGTAGAAGGTCCAACTGCAACTACTATGACCTCCTTGTTAAGGTAGTGTTGCAGTGGTTCTCTAAGAGAATATGATTCTGCTATATTAAAGAGGTCACGAACTGATGGAGGACTCGTAAATGTTATCGCATCTATACGTCCCTTACTGATATCTTCTATGAGCTTGACCACCTTTGCTTCATTAGGTGGAATATACTTGAAGCCCATCATTTTCAGAATTCGCGCTCCACTCTCCTTGAGCTCAAGTGAATATCGATAGGTTGAGCACTCGAAGACCTGGGCTCCCCCTGCCTCAAGATCATCCTTTAGAAGAGGAGAGTATGATCCATGCCATAGGACAGCTATATTTCTACCAGCTATACTGAAACTTCTAAGCATCTTAGCTATTCCTTCGGCTGTATTCTCCTCTGGAATGATATCTGTCTTAATTCCATGGTTTGCCAAGGCTATCTTGGGCTTCAAACTTCTAGCGATAACAGTTGTTTGTTGCAAAGCTTCGGCAAGCTTCTTTTCTATTCCTATGTTTTTAGCCGTAGACATAAGAGAGTATACACCAGGACCCGTCATAAAGACCACGAAATCAACTCTCTTTTCTAATATCTTGTTTATAAAGAACTCAGCTTCCTTAGATATATCCTGCCTTGCCTCAATGCCAACCGTTGGCGCAAGATAAGGTCGACCACCAAAGCTAGTTACTACATGAGCTAACTCGGATGCTCTACGACTTCCTGTTATGGCAATTGTCAAACCTGCTAATGACGTCATCCATCACCTTTGGTAAACTCTACCATCATGTTTTTTCTTGTAATTTTAATGAGATCTATCTCTACCAGAGTAAAGGCCTTAATCCTTTTTATTTTATAAATAACGTCCAAAGAAACAACAGCAATAGTAGTAACAAATTCTTTTATTGGTATATATATTTTGTGTAATTAAGAGTCCTTGAAGTTAATATTATAAATAAAATGTACGATCTTCATTATGGATTCGTACCAATTACTAATTTACATTCTACACTTCTGACTTTATATCCTTCAAAAGATTCATTCACTGATTCCAATTCTTATTTTAATGAACTGATTATAGACGAATTAAAAAATTTTTTTGAAGAAAGGAAAAAGAAACAAAACCTTTCCAAAATATTCAAATTGAGATTCAATGAATTCAGACTAGGAACCTGGCTTAAAGATCAATATCCAATTCCATATGCTAGTAACGGAACGGTAGTTGCAATAGGAAAACGTTCTATGGTTGGAAATAAAGAATTTGTGATGTTGGCTGATGAATTAGTTGAATGTTTAAAGAATTCCTTATATCCAATCTTTGGAGATAAATTAGAAAGAAAATTTTCGACTATTTGGTCTACGCTTGGATATTTTAATCATACTGATTTTGATATTGATGAGAATTTTGCTGACACATTTAATTGCTTTAAGAACAAATACGATACACACCCTATGGAAATAGAAGTTAATAAATTAAGATTAGTTGAACATTCTTTCAAAGACTTAAGAGATGCAAGAATTTTAAAAACGTATGAGTTGTGATATATCAATCATTAAATATATTTTATCAAAAAGGAATTAGATTATATATATAATTTTATAAAATAGATTCTTTTTATTAAAATTTTAAATTATCTAAAGAAGTTTTACGTCCTGCTTCTGTAATCTTATATTCTCCATATTTATCTACTGATAACCATTCCATGTCTTTTAGAAATTCTTGTATGGAGTGTACAAATTTTTTATTATTATCAAATTGTTTTGAACCAAGATTAATATCGAGAATTCTATTATTATTTAATTCTCTTAAAATATACCTTGCTAAACCTAAACCATTGTTCCTACTAGGATTGTAGAAATTCCTTTCTAACGCACTTGTTCAACTTACCTGTTATTACCATAACATACATGCACCTAACTACATATAAGTTACCAATGTATTTAAATACCGGAGCATGATTGTTCCAGATCTTTATTAACATTATTCCAATATCTTGATAATAATCTATTACGCTAGCAAGTGATATTTTAACCATAGATAGGTTATTATGGTGACTTCAATGAGTAAATCTATATTAATAACTAATAATGTCATGCAAGGGAATTTGTCAACGTTATAAAGCATTAAAACCAACAAAAGGTGGAGGACGTTATGTTATAGGTCAAAAACGGTGTCAGACCTGTGGTATTTATCTTAATTGGAAAGGTCTCTGGTGTCCTTGTTGTGGTAGTCGATTAAGAACTAAGCCAAGAAATAGAATATTCAAACTAAAGTTAAGAGAGAGTCAACCAACAAATACCACCAAAATCAAATCATAAATGAGATCTTAAGAAATTTATAATTATTCTTTCTAACATTTCTTGGTATATCTGAGAGAAACAACCAACCATCATTAAGTCAGTGTCAAAAGTCTGAACTTACTCTTGTGTTTCCACACCAAATCTTTAGCCTTCAATAATGTTCAAGTTATGGCAATTAAATAATTAAACATTCACTTTACTTGTTGATGTGATCTTCTTCAGCCTTTGTTTATATACTAAAGCACGGTTATAGAATAAAGTTAGATAATTAGTATGTGATTCCATAACTTTATCATAATTTTCTACTTCTTTACATTCTAATTCGTGTGAACTTTTATTATCATTATCATTCCACCAATCGTAAAGAATGACTAAAATTTCATTTCACATACGATTGTTAAAGAGTACAACCCTTAAAAGTACTAGTCATAATACTTGTATATCTCTAGTGTTTTTTATTGAGTAATTAGGTCTATATACTAGTAAAGGGTTTGAATAAAATATTATTATTTCATCAAATAATAACGAATTATTGATTGATCGATTGGAACAATAATGTGATACTATTAGGTTATAGGAATCACACCGCGTTCACCAGAGGTGATATTGTTGTATTTGATAAAATGTTCAAACAGAAAAAGATAGGTCAACTAATAGATGGTAAAAATTATAAGATACCTTTAGATGGTGATTTAGTCACTTTTTTGAATGACAAAAATGCTCAAAAGACTAGTAAAGAATATGAATATCTATTGAATGAGAAACAAGTACATTGGACCATTATATCAAGGATTTAGATACTGATAGCGAACTAGCCAAGAGAGATAAAGTGAAGGTTATTGAAATTGTCAAATAACAAAAAGAATATGATAAATAAGTTATTAAATTAGACTAGATTGGATTGAAAATAAAATGAAGAATCAACATTAGAAACATTTTTCAGCATTATTATAAATAAAATGATCAGTTAATGAGAAATTTAATTGTCATATTTAGAAATTCTCCTTATTCTCTTTAATTAAAGGAATAATTTTTTCCATTATTATTTTATCAAAATTATATTGATCGAAATCCATAGTTAAAATCAAATAATAATTTTCATTGATTGGAATCAAACATCTACTCAATTTTTGAT
>JANWKP010000152.1 GCA_025451315.1 Nitrososphaerales archaeon
TTAGAAATGAATGTGCATTATTTCATGTATGTAACTGGATACAATTTTTTGTTTCTATGTACAATAGTGTTACAATAACAGGTAGTAATGATTTTAATTTTGAGTTAAATGGAGGTGAAATTACCTTGACTTAGAGCCTTTGGTAGATGCTAAAAAAGATAACTCATTCTAAATAATAAACAAATAGAGTAATTAGATAGAAAAATAAATCAATGTTAAGCTCTCACCTTTTAAGGTAATACAATTACATTTTTCATCAAAATAATTTATCATTGTATCTACTCCTTATTTGTACTCTTTGGTATGATCTGTATTTCCAAAGGCGAATTCGTAAAAGCTGATATTTTTTTATCCTGTCCTATATACTTAACCAATGGATTACTTTTTAATTCTTTCAGAACATTTTCATTAGGAACTTTAATGGCAAATCCTTTTACTACATTATTGTAGACATGTAGTAATTCAGTTCCAGAATCTTTCAATTCAGAATTATAAAATTCAAGTGGATCTATTGATTTACTTTCTTCTTTGTTATCCCCTTGAAGATATACAATGAATTGATTGGGAATGTTATTATTTTCTAATTGATGACTATCAATATTTTGATAAGTAGCAAGAGACCTCTTACTAACATACTCTTCTGCATATATATTTTCTAGTAAAGGAAAAACTAAAAATATTCCAAAAATAGTAATCATTACTAAAAAACTAATTCTAAAATTATATTGAAGATTCATCTTCAAATATATTATTGTAATCAATTTATTAATACTTTTAAAATTTTTATACGTATTAAATTTAAAGCATAATAAGAATCAAGATTTTTCCCTAACTTTCTTCTCATTTTAGAATTATATAGTTATTGAAAAAAAGCATTAAAAATAAAATATAGAGGGATCCCTAGACCAATTTAGTTTCTAAAGTAAGAGAGATATTGATAATTTTAAATGAGAAAGGAATTTTTCTAATAATAATTCAATTTCTATTGTCCTACCTCGCCTATCTCTTTCCCTCCCTAAAGAAGCACGTATAGATAAAAAAGGTTACTACTATTATCTAGAAAAAATCTATAATAATTTCAATTTCAATTTCTCAGATTTATATTATAAGATTAATTTTCTTGGAATAAGTATTAAGATTTTTAACGATGATTAATAGACATAATATAGATTAAATGTTTTTTAAAAGATTAATATCTTATCTAATTATATTATAAATATTTAATTTCATAATCAGTGTGGATTTACACAATTTCCCGAATATTTAAATTTAACTATTAATATCTGATATTATGCCTTCTCAAACAAATGAAAGAATTAATAATTTAATCGACATGGATGATTATTTTACAAGTATAGCCAATGATGTTGACTTATTTAATGGTATAATCAATGGAAAAATATTGGAAATACCTTCTCTTATTCTGGAAAAGGAAGATGCAATAAAATTTACTAAAATAATATATGATGAAGTCGATACAGGAATTTTTCAAGCAATTATCAAAACATCTTCCTCTCAATATGGTATATTGGTGAATATTGGAATAACTGCTGCAGCAGAAGTAATCACTAATTCAGCTGGAGAAGGAACAAAAGATTTAGTCAAAAAAGGATTTGGAAGATTAATTGCAAAATTTAAACGAAAGGGAAAGGAAATTATTGAAAATGAAAGTAAATATGGTAATTAAAATGTGCCTGAATCTTGAATCTGAAATTTATTAAATAATTTCCATTATAAAATTGCTTTACCATCCGGATATATATTTAATATAAACTATTCAATAGTAGCTGTACATCTATCCAACAAGAGCCTGTTAATCTATATGAAGGAAAACGATATATACCAATGATTTTGCATATCCAATAACTGAGTTTAATATGTCTTCTGAAAACAGTACATTTTTCAAAATATTGATGGCAATTGATGGTTCCGAGAACTCTATAAAAGCAGCAGAATATGCAATAGCTATAGCAATTAATCAAAAAGCAAAAGTACAACTGATTGCAGTTACAGTTTTAGATCTTCTAAAACTTAATCTTTCAACCTTTATAGCAGCACCTACCTTTGGAGTAAAAGATCTTGAAGAAAAAAAGAAACAGGCTAAGGAGTGGCTTGGTAATATTGAAAAATTAATTCAACAGAAAGGTAAAAACATCGAATTTAAATCGTACATTTTCGAGGACCCTACATTAAGAGTAAGTTCTCTGATAATTAATCATGCTGAACGTGAGAATGTTAATTTAATAGTAGTTGGAAATCGAGGTAATAAAGGTTTTAAAAGAATGTTATTGGGAAGCGTTGCTTCAGACATTATAACCTATGCTCACTGTCCAGTTTTAGTTGTAAAATAATAATTCAACTACATATTATTTAGATCGATTATTAGAAACCTATTTTAATTTAATATTACAATGGATCTGTTAACTTAGCAGTAATTTTCGCTTTCTTAAACTATCAATTTGTTTCATTGCCTTTTTCCAATCAAATTCGAATTTGATTATTTTATTTGATCCATATCTTGTAAGTAAAAAATCTACAAAATCCCCATCTTTTATGCCCAATTTTTCTCTAACTTCCTTTGGTATAGTAATCCTTCCACCTTTCAATACTTTACAATGCGCAATTCTTCATCAATTTTTTGTTATCTATCAAGTATTTTTTCCTTTGGATTTTTATATGTTATCAAATTAAAACCTGTAACATAAAGTAAAAAATTAAGGCTATCTTCGTAAGAAATCTGGGAATGAAAGAATTAGTATTAACATCGTAGCAAATAAAATTTTGGAGAATATATTAAATGGCAATAATTTGTAGAAAAATTTGGAACTATTGTTTTACGTAAAGAAATTTTTCTTAAACCTTATCAGAATTGGATTTGTTTTGTTAAAATGTCTATCAATGCAATTTAGAAAAATTAAACTAAGAGCCTATCCCAAAATTATCTTCCTATAAATTATTATGCTGTTTGCTAATTGGACAAGACCAAGATAGTTTTTATCCTTCTTTTCATACCTTGTAAATAATTTCCTGAATCTGTTATGCCATGAATTTGTTCTCTCTACTACCCATCTTCTTGTGGAATGTCTATTGTTGTGTTTCTTTTCTTCTCTTCTATGTCGTATATGTGGAATATATCCTCTCTTGATGATTTCTTGTTCTACATCTTTGGAATGATATGCTTTATCAAGACATAGATTCTAATTTTTCTCCTTATTCTTATTCTTATTCTTGTCGTTGTCGTTGTCGTTGTTCCTATATTTCGTTGCTGATTTTGAAGATGGGCTTTTGATAACTATGCTGTCAACGGTTTCAATTGCAGTAGTAACATCCTGAGTATTTTCAGACGTTATAACTGTAGAAAGTGGAATGCCTTCTTTATCTGTTAAAATATGTCTTTTGGTTCCTAATTTACTCCTGTCAGTATGATTATATCCTGTCATCTCCCACATAAAGGTGATTTAACAGATAAGCTGTCAAGAGACTGCTAGTTCCACTTAATTCCTTTCTTTAAATCGTATATTTGTAGCAATCTTGTCCATAATTTATCAAATATATCTGATTCTCTCCATTCCTGAAATCTTCTGTGGCATGTGGAACCTGAACCATACTCTTTAGGTAACATTTTCCACTGACATCCAGTTCTAAGGATAAACATGATACCATCAGACGGTATGTATAATCTATTTTAGTAGTATTTGGCCTGATAGCATTTACAAATTTTGAATAATAAATATCGTCATCATATCTACTTTCATCTTCTGATGATGAACTAATTGCATGAAATTTCTTCAGTATACCATCTATATAATGTTAGTATTACTTAGCTGTTTTGAAACAAACAGATAGTCGAAAGTGGTCAACCTATCATCCAAAATGCAGATATTTTGCAGATTCAATTTTTCCATCTTTACATACTGGACAAACTACTGAATCATCTGATACATCAAGAGATCCAGAACTTTCAGAATATGAAACATTCCATGAACAAGACCTACAATTTAAGATATGCTTGTAATATGAAATAGTATTTGTGAGGTACTCTCTTCTTGTTCCCTTGGTTGCCAAGCGGTGTCCAGTCTTAATTTTTCTTTGTTCAAATATGTTACTCATTTCTTTTGATCTATGTATATCCTATTCGTTATATATTGAAATCCAAATATGCAATTAAGGAATACCATAAGCTATTTTTGCATATTAACTATCAAAAATTCCCTCAACTAATAAAGATAAAATTCAATAACAACAAAATATTATCAATTTTATGGTATCATAATCTACTATTATAATAATCTTATAATCAAGAAGATAAACCTATGTTTATTGATAGGAAATATATTAATTGATTGTAGGGCATAAAGCACACTTATTTTACACATAATTTAAATAAATTACGTATATCCTAGCAATAATATATCTTACATTCCAATTAATATTATGGCACAAATTACGAAAACAAAATATGTACATCCAGAGGTTCTTGTTGATACACAATGGGTAGAAGAACATCTTGACGATAAACACGTAAGAATTGTTGAAGTAGACTATGATCCAAAATCGAATTATAACCTAGGTCATATACCTACCTCGATATTAATTGATTGGAGAAACGATGTCAATGATGCTATAACCAGAGATATATTGAACATACATGATTTCCAAACATTGCTTCAAATTAATGGGATCAATAATAACACTACAGTAATACTATATGGAGATTTTAACAATTGGTTTGCAGCATTTGCTTTTTGGGTATTTAAATATTACAGATATAACGACGTTCGACTTTTAGACGGTGGAAGGAAGAAATGGTTAGAAGAAGATAGGCCAATTAGCAAAGAAGTAGTGAATTATCCTAAGGGAAATTATCAATTAGATGAAAATATCGAGCCAAATGATGATATAAGAGCATTCCTCGGCCAAGTTAAAAATGCATTAGTAAGCAGAAGAAACTTCCAATTATCATTAGTAGATGTTAGAAGCGAAGCTGAATATCGAGGAGAAATTACAGCTCCTCCAGAATATCCAACTGAAGGTGCACAAAGGGGAGGACATATTCCTGGGGCTAAAAATGTTCCTTGGGCTCAGGTAATAAAAGACGATGGGACATTTAAAACCGTAGAAGAAATACGTAAATTATATGAGGAACAAGAAATTACAAAAGACAAAGATATTATAACATACTGTAGAATTGGTGAACGCTCTTCACATACATGGTTTGTATTAAAGTATCTGTTAGGTTATCAGAACGTTAAAAATTATGACGGATCATGGACAGAATGGGGCAATCTTATTGGGAACCGAATTGAAAAATGATATGGTTATGAATATGCCAAAAAGTCTAATTTGTTATAATAGGTTATGAGATTATTATAGCAAATAATCCCTAATTCTGGAGGAAATAATAAGAAGAAAAGTACTATTAAAGTTCAACTCAACTTAATAGAGAATTACTAATTTTTATATTAAATAATATGCAAAATTTACATATTATACGAAACTTTTGTTCGTAATTACTATTCGTCGAGGGAAATATGAATATATCAAAATGTCAATATAGGTAAAACATTTAATCTATCTTAACTTGCTCGATCAATTGTCCGATAAAAGGATTGACTATAAAAAACCAAGACATCAAGGTATTACGTACATAATAGATAAATTCCAAGGATTTGATAAAGAAAATTTTTCTATTATATCACCAATGATAGATATAGTCAAGATATACGGGGCCTATCCTCTCTTAATACCAGAAGAACAATTAATTGAGAGGATAAAATTTTATCATGAAAATAATGTTTTAGTATCTACAGGCAGTACACTGACAGAATATGCAATTACAGAAAATGTGTTTGAACAATTTGTAAAAGAAACAGCATCACTAGGATTTGATATCATTGAAATAGGAGAAAACAATCTTCAAATAACTGCAGAACAAAAGAAAAAAATTTCTAAAATAATCGGATCTCACGGATTAGCACATCACTGGAAAATAGGAAAAAAAGATCCAAGGAGGCAATTGACCACAGAAATGACAATTAATAAAATCAATGAAGCTTTGAATATTACCAAAGACCAGGTGATTATAGAAGCAAATTTAGGTTATAGTGTTGGCATTTATGATGAAAAAGGCAATATCAAATGGAATGTTCTTGGCGCCATTACATCAAATATTTCTCCTGATAATATCATATTCGAAGCTCCGTTAGAAGTCCAACAGGCTGCATTGATAGCAGAATTTGGAGAGAGGGTCAATTTAGCAGAAATAAAAATAGAAAATGTTGCATCAATCGAATCTTTAAGAAGGGGATTTCTGTCAAAAGCAAGCTTTAGTATATCTACTGCAAAGAAAGGTGCAGAAGGAGGACCTGCTACAAAGTTTATATATTTTATTCTACAAAATAAAAGTCCAATTGAGCAAAGCGAATTAATTCATCTATCAAATCTAGCTAGAAGAACAGTTCAGGCTTCAATAGATGATTTGAAAGAACAAGGCTTAATATACGAAACGAATAGTCTAGATGATGTTAGAAGGAAGGTGTATCATCTTACTAATGATGGTTCGATTTGAACCCATCGATTTGTATAGATAATGAATAAACATATATTTTTTTAGATATTATTTAATTATTTATCTATATTAAATCGCTTTTAAATAAATAATAGAAAATTTTTATTTATCTTATTAGGTCACAAATCAATAATTAATATCCTAACTTTACATACTTGAATATCTTAATGTTATTCTTCCTTCTTTGCAATTATGACAACTGAAATCATTATTGATGATAAAATACTCAGATGATTCTGAATAGGAGACTTTCCATTTGCATGATGAACAGCTAATAAAATATTTATGATAAGGTAAAGATATTTTCCTAAGATGTTCCTCTACTTGTATCATTTCTACCATCCATTGATCTAATTGTAATTTTGATGTCTGAGTTTTCATTATTTCATTAATAATTCAAAACTAATATAATTTAAGTCAAATATGCTATTTTTGCCAAATATATGTATTATTAGTACAAAGTAGTAAGTAGGGGTATTTTGTTAATGATATATTTTTCAATTCTCAATAAAAATATTTATTATTCACTAAGAAATTAAACATTAATGATTAATAAAACTAATTAATTTTAACAATTTTTAAGGTATTTGTATGGTTTATATTTTAATTTACTTGTAATATGATATTTTGTATCTAGGCAATCAATTATCTATCTTATGTTCCTATAATATGTTATGGAAAAATATTGGAATGTGTAAAAAGAAAAATATTTTAAAATAAATTTCAACACCACATATAGACAAGTAGATAAATTCCATTCTATTTTTTTCAAGCCAATTATCTGAAATTGTAGGGAATAAAAATACTTATTTTACACATAATTTAAATAAATTACGTATATCCTAGCAATAATATATCTTACATTACAATTAATATTATGGAACAAATCACGAAAACAAAATATGTACATCCAGAGGTTCTTGTTGATACACAATGGGTAGAGGAACATCTTGACGATAAACAGGTGAGAACTGTTCCATCCTGTATAACTGTAAATAAACAATATTACGACAAAAAGAATTGCAGATTTGTATTATGTGATGCATGTTTTTGGTTTGCCACTATTTTAAAAAACCTATTTAAACTTTCTCAATGTCCAAGATGTAAAAAAACTAAACTATATTTTGATAATATAGTGATAGGTTAGAAATAATGGTTTCATTAACATATCTTTTATTTAAAATACTATTTTAACATGAATCTCAACTATAAAATAGTGAATATCGATTATTATCGATTCAAGGGTTTGTGTTATAAATATTATAATTATAACTTAGTAAATATACTAAAATATCGTGACAGAAATTCCTATATGACATTCTAGATTTTTATATAATTTGATACTATTAGATACTTATTGTGTGATTTTCTCATATGTCATAACTCTAACAATTCTTTTTTTCTAATTGATTTTTAAATAATTAAGAAGAAATTCTGTTTTTTCCAATATAGAACCTTATTAAATATCTACAATAATAATTTTATTTTTATTTTGACATATTCAACTCCATTGAATATAAATAAGGAAAGTATATTTTCTAGTATTTAATTGAAATTCATATGAAATTTATGAGGATGACATTTGGATACATTTAGTCAATTTTTTGCTGATCTAAACCCCATCTATCTCGAATTTTTTCTTCAATTTTTATAAAAACTACTCTGTCAAATATCAAACCTATTGTAAAAATCACAATCATTGTTGCTATAATTTGACTCATATTAGAGAATTCTCTTCCTACTGATAGTATATATCCTAGTCCTACCAGAGTAGTAATTAACATTTCAGCTCCAATTAGAGCATGCCAAGCAAATGACCAAGCCTGCCTCATTCCCATTATTAAGGTAGGAGTAGCAGCTGGAATCAATACATATCTAAAGAGCGTAAAACCTTTAGCGCCCATATTTCGAGCTGCTCGAATATAAATTGGCGGGACATTCCTAAGCCCAGTATAAGTCGAGAGCATTACCGAAAACACACAACTCATTACAACCACAAAAAGTATTCCGGAATCATTGAATCCTATCAATAATATTGCAAAGGGAATCCAAGCAATACTCGGAAAGGATTGGAGTCCTACGGCAAATGAACTCATGGTCTTACCAAATTGCTGAAATTTAATCATGAGCAATCCTATAATCAATCCAAGTGCAAGTGATATTAGAAACCCTAAAAACAATCGCCATAATGTGAAGGCTGTACCTTTAACTAAAGTGAAATCTAACACCAATTCTGTAATTGTTTGACCTACTGCAATAGGGGAAGGAAGAGATAACTTTGGCAAAACTTCTGACATGTAAACTAATTGCCATACTGCTAAGAATACACTGATGAAAATAACTAAACTTAATGTGTCCTTGTTTATTATCTTATTTACTATTTTATTGCTTAGGCTTACTTTTTTCGAATTACTTTTTATCTGTGTTTCCAAACTTTTCAGACCTTATAGTTAAGCGTTATCGTAAAGATCGGCTGTAATCTGGTTAATTATATTTTTGATTGACAGATCATCATCTCTTTGATCCTTAGGGATATCGATAGGATATTCTTTCTTTATACCATAGATTCGGGGAGACATTACAATAACTCTATCTCCTAGTAACACAGCCTCATTTATATTATGAGTAACAAATAGTATAGTTTTTCTAGTTTTTTTATGTAGGTTCAAAAGTTCCTTGTATAAGGTTTTTTTAATTGTAATATCTAAAGCTGCAAATGGTTCATCCATAAGCAAAATTTTAGGATTCAATGATAAAGCTCTAGCTAAAGATACTCGTTGTTTCATTCCGCCTGAAAGTTGATGAATATAAGAATTAGAATAATCAGATAAACCTACAATCTTTAAATAATGCTTTGCTTGTTTTTCTCGTTGATTTTTGGGAACTTTTGCCATTTTTAATGCAAAATCAACATTTTGAAAAGCAGTAAGCCAAGGAAAAAGAGCTGATTCTTGAAACATCATTATACGTTCTGGGCTTATATCTTTTACCGGTTTTCCATTAAGTAAAATTTCGCCACCAAAAGAATTTTCAAATCCTGCAATTAAATTAAGAAGGGTTGATTTACCACACCCGGATTTTCCTAAAATTGTAACAATCTCACCATCTAAAATTTGAATATTGATATTTTCTAAAACTGTATTGGATTCGGAATTTCGTTGAATATATTTTTTTGATACATTCTTTAAACTCAAGAATACTTTCTGAGGTGGAGAGGATTGATTTTTGAATTGCATCATATCCTATAGCGGCAATTTATTATATTTAATTGGTCTTAAATGTGCTTAATACTATGATTATGGGTAAAATTGGCATACAAATTGAAGAATAATACTACGATTGGGTGGTGTCTCATTAAATATTTAAGTTCTATCATACAATTCATATCAAGACAATTTAAAATTAATAGTATGTTTATTTATTATCGTATCATGCAAAAGTCCTCTTAATTACAAAAATAGTAAAAAACGGCAAAAACTATTATGTCATATTGTTTATGTCAACTTGAATACATATTATATGCCTATTTTTCACATATTATTATTTTTTTACATGTTTAATAATTCATTAATATCTAATTAATTACATCCATAATGTTTGCTTAACAAAATGCTCACTTTAGATCGTACAGATAATGCAAAACCGCGTTATGAGGGTATTACATCCATTATAGATAAAATACAACCATTAGATATTGAGAATTTTAAAAATATAGTTTCATTTGTTGATTCGGTAAAAATACCTCAATCATGTTTACTATTATACTCTCCAACTGAACTCGATAGAAGAATAAAATTTTACCATGAACATAATATCGCAGTAGCACTTGATAGTAAAATTACAAATTATGCACTAACAAATAATACTTTAAACGAACATCTTCGTGAGATTTTATCATTTGGATTTAACGTATTAGAAGTAGAAGTAGATATCAAAAATAAATTTGAGGAGAATCAATTCATTTCAGACATTTCAAGTTCGTTTAATTTGGAATTGCAATGGAAATTTAACAAAAAAAATTTGGGTAATAATATATATAATGACAAAATTTTGGAAAGAATTGGAGAACTACTTAAAATTAGCAAAAGAAAGGTAATTTTAGAAATAGACCAAAAATTTGATCTAAGTATTTTTAATAAAAGTACTAATTGGAGATTTATTTCTTCTTTGATATCAACATATTCTCAAAATAATTTTATTTTTGAAACAGATATGGAGTCGCTACAGATAAATTTAATTTCAAAATTTGGAGAAAGGGTAAATTTAGGGTTAATAGACCCTTTTCAAGTTGGTCTGATAGAATGGAGTAGAAGAAAAGTTTATTCAAAATTGGAAATATCTTTTGATCAGCAAAATAATTACAATTTTAGAAATCTTTCAGGCGGACCGTCAGTAAAATTTATTTTTTTTATAATTAAATCATTTCATCCAATTGATCAGACTGAATTAATGCAAATTAGCGAGCTACCTAGAAGAACCGTACAAGCATCAATAAGCGAACTAAAACGTCAAGGGGCGATAGTTGAGATTTTAGATCCTAAGGATGCTAGAAAAAAAATATATGAACCTAGTTCTATTGCGATATAATTTCAGTATCAATTCTTTATTAATGATCGACTTCTAATTCATTATAATTAATTTAATATGATTTTATTTGTTAATAGTTGGAAAAAAATACATATATTCATTAAATTATTCATATTTAAGAGCATTATTATATCGACTTACCCAAATCACCCTATGAATAAAAAATATAATTCAGCTACAAGTATAATTATAGCAACTATTTTAGGAATTACGATTATTTTTACTGCAGTACATCAGTCATTTTCTCAAACAGAAGAGAAGAAAGTATTAAAAATAGGATATTTTCCTAACATAAATCATGCCCAGGCTGTTATAGGTATCGGAAACGGAGATTTTCAAAAAGTCTTAGGTGCTAATGTGGAAATTAAGCCTTTTATATTCAATGCAGGCCCTTCCGCTATAGAGGCACTATTTGCAAAACAAGTTGATGCTACCTATGTAGGCCCAAACCCTGCAATTAATGGTTATGTAATATCAGAAGGAAAGGATGTAAGAATAATATCTGGTGCTACTAGTGGTGGAGCAGTCTTTGTAATAAGAAGTGATTCAGGAATTAATTCTCCTTCAGATTTTGCAAATAAAAAATTTGGATCACCTCAATTGGGTAATACTCAAGATGTAGCCTTGAGAAATTACTTATTAGAACACGGATACAAGACAGTAGAAAATCAAGGGAATGTGCATATATTACCAGCAAAAAATTCAGACATATTAACATTATTTTTGAAAAAAGACATTGATGGAGCTTGGGTTCCTGAACCGTGGGGAGAACGATTGATTAAGGATGCGAATGGTAAATTATTTTTGGATGAACGTGATTTATGGCCTGATGGGAAATTTGTCACTGGTTTGATCCTTGTCCGAACAGACTATTTAAAACAAAATCCAGATGTTATTGAAAATTTACTTAAAGCCAATATCGAGGAAACACAATGGATAAATGACAATAAAGAAGAAGCAATTAAAACGTTTAATACAGAACTGAAAAAACTTACTGGACAGACAATAGCAGAAGATGTATTACAACAATCACTGACAAGGTTGGAATTTACTTATGATCCCATTCAACAGTCTCTTTATAAATCAGCAGATGATGCTTTTAAATTAGGGTTTCTAGGAGATACACAACCTGATTTATCTAATATATTTGATCTAAATATACTCAATAAAGTTTTAAAAGAAAAGGCTTTAGTACCCATAAACAGTACTGTTATCAAAGCAGTTCCATAAACCAGATAAATTAAACAATACTAGTGCAAAAATTCTTTTCTTATATTTTTTAAAAAAAACATTTGATGGAATATTGAAACCTGATTATGTTAACAAGATCAATACTTCTCTTGTATTGAATGAAGTTTATTTTTTGGTTATAGTTTATACAGATAAAATTTTATAGATCATGATTATCTTTATTGTTTAAGAGGATAGTAATCATAACAACCTCTGTGCATTCCATTATTCTGATAGTTGATTCTAACTACCACATCCTTCTCAAATGATAAATTTAGTAATATTTTTGATCCAACTAAATCACATGCCGCTGGATACCCAAATTTTTTTCATTTATTTTTACTAGAAAGTAAATTTTTTTCTTACTTTCAATTACAATAATATCTACATGTTAAATATTCTTATTATCTTTTGTTATATCATACACTTCGGAGTTACGCTATCGCATATGCAATATTCTTATAATTATTCTTGAAAGTTTCAAAAAAAACAATACATCATCTAAGCTGAAAGAAAATCAATAAGTTAGCCATAAGGTAAGAATATTGAATAGTAAAAATCTAAATATTTTAGATAAATGATACCGTTATTTACAAAAACAAATATTAGTTTTAGTTGTTTGAATTTTAGTTATTATTGTGATATTAATCAATCCATTTAATGCTTTATTATGGGGAGTTAGACGTAATCAACGAGATGTCATTAATTTGTATAGTTTTCTATCACCGCTAATGTCTATTACAACAGGAAGTCATATGCTTAATTTTGGATATTGGTCAGACGGAATTGATAACCCATCAGAAGCACAAGAGAATTTATGTAAAATAATAGGTAAATTAGCAGATCTTGATTCAGGTAAAGCACTTGTAGATGTTGGAAGCGGTTTATCTTCACCAGCGATATTTTGGAAAAATGAATATCCGCTATTAGAAATTTATTGTATTAATATTAATCATCATCATCTTATTTTCGCAAATAAACTAAAGAAAGAATATCCTATTCAAAAAAATTCAAGTAAAAATTTAAATGATATTTATCTAGTAAACAGTACCGCTATTAAGTTACCATTTAATAAACAATCGATAGATAGACTAATAGCTTTAGAATCTGCTCAACATTTTAAACCGTTAATTGACTTCGTTCAAGAAGTCAACTATATATTAAAAAGAGATGGCATTTTTGTTATTGCAATACCAGTTATCACTAATCTATTGAACCCTCTCAAAAATTTAGTTAAACTAGGAATTCTTTCTTTTACTTGGGCCTCAGAACATTACGTCCTGAATGATATACTAAATATATTAAAAAGTGAAAAGTTTGAAATTATTGAGATTATAAGTATCGGTCCGTTAGTATACGAACCTTTATCGGAGTACTATATTAAAAATCGGAATATTCACCTGAAAGCCATTACTTCAGAATATGGGTCACTTCTTGAACATATATTATTTAAGTCTATATTAAAGATGGGAAAATTGTCCCAAGAAAAAATAATTGATTATGTAATTATCAAATTAAAGAAGACGTAACTACATAAACAATTTGTACATCTAATTATATCGTTAATAAATCTAATGAAGGATTGAGTATCTATCAAAATCTTTTGGAGAACATATAGAAAAATGTTTTTTTAAGATTCCTTTTCTTGTATCTAATACAAAAGCCTTTTAATTCAAAATTTTATAGTAAATGAATAATATTAAGTATAAAGGTTATATACAAATCAATCATCATTTTTAGATTTATTAGTATCAGTTTTTTCCTTTATTTGAAAATAGCACCTAAACCAACCACTAGCATATTTTGCTACCTCTTCTAATTTTCCTGGTTCTTCAAACAAATGACTGGATTGAGGGATAATAATTAATTTTTTCTTGTCTACATTTATCAATTGCTTATCTATGATTTGTCGATTCCATTCAATGACAGGATGATCATTTTCCCCAACCAGAAATAAAGTTGGGCATTTGATTTGTCTTAGTGAAGTATATTTTAAAGCGAGGTCTACTCTCCCGCCTCTCGAAACTATAGCACTTATGTTGTTATATCTTTTGTCAGCAGCAATTAAAGCTGCTGCTGATCCTGTACTAGCTCCAAAATAACCTAATGTATTATTGAGGTTATTTAATTGATTATTTTGGTTTAGGACCCAGTCGGTGACAGCAATTAATCTATCCCCTAAAAGTGGTATATTAAATCTATATTCTTTTGTCACAAAATCTTTTCTTTCTTCTCTTTCGGTTAAAAGATCTATTAATAAGGTTGAAACACCATTATCATTTAAAACTCTAGACACATATTGGTTCCTCGGACTATATCTCCCACTACCACTTCCATGAGCAAAGATTACTAAACTTTTTGAAGATTTAGGAATGTTCAAAATTCCTTCTATTTTTTCTCCCGAATCATTATTTATTGGTATCCTAACTATATTTTCATTTTCCAAAGAGTATGCCATTCTTAATGAGATATGAAATAATAAAGATCACGTTTTTGCAGCTCTATTAATTTAAGAAAATTGATGAATAAATGAGAAAATTTGCTAAAATTCGGAAGAGGACATGGATAGAAAAATTGAATATATCGCTCCTTTCGTCGTAAACTTAACTGAGCCTCAACAACAGTATAATTTTAATATTTTTTTCCAAGTTAAGCCATAATATTGCAAACAGAAATGCAGCCAAATTAAATTAGATTTTACGATCAGCTTAGAGATCGGTTATTTCTAGTAATAATAAAGGATATTATTTTTGGCTCTGTTTAGATAAGCAGTAAAAACTATAGCTAGGAAGATTCCATTCATGTTATGAAAATTAGATTTGAAAGAAATAAAACAGCCACTGTTATTGTAATGTACTCTCTTTATCTATACTTTCTAGGTAAGTCTACGTAATACATCTAAACCGCTAATAATTTTCAAGGATGATAAAAGAAGTTATGTTTCTGTATGGAATTGGATACAAAGATTTGGTTCATGCAATATCTACAAACATAAAAAGAGTATCTGCTTTTATAATAGATGAAACTGTTATTCAGGTCGGTAGCCACCACTTTTGGTTATGGATTTGTATAGAACCAATTGACAAATCTGTGCTTGGAATCTACATTTCAGAAGAGAGAAACATGTTTGTTGCTGAAAAATTTATTAGATCATTAGTTGAGAAATATGGAAAACATACTGTATATACAGATGGAGGTACTTGGTATCCAGAAGCATGTAATGTCTTGAGATTGAAACACTATTTACATTCTTCTTTTGAGAAGAGTTTGATGTAAAGAGTCAACCAATATTTTAAGGATAGAACTGAAAGATTTGATGACTACTATCCATGTATGGAAGATGAATGCAATCTATTTCATGTATATAATTGGATACAATTCTTTGTATCTATGTATAATGATACAATATCAAAGAAGAATTATTTTATTAACGAATTGAATGAAAGAGGTGAATATATCTTAAATTAACAAAGCCTTATTTTTAATTACAAATTTATTTAATGACAGGTAAGGAGTCCCATGAAGGCTTTATTACTTCTTCGTCACGCTAAAACAAGTTGGGATGATCCTACTGTGTATGATATCTTACGCCCACTTAGCGCAACTGGTAAATATAATGTATATCAAATAGGTAAATTCTTAAAAAATACAAAATTACTTCCTGACTTGATTATTAGTTCAAGTGCCAAGAGAGCTAAAGATACTTCTACCTTATTAGCAGAATCTACAGGTTATAATGATACTATTTATGTATCAGAATTGCTCTATGAGACAAGTGCGATAGATTACATAAATGTAATTAGTGAAGTATCCAATAATATTGATATGGTATTATTGGTTGGTCATAATCCTATTCTCGAACATCTTATTGAACTAATTACAAATGAATTAATTATTATGGAAACTTGTTCGTTAGTTCACATAATCCTACCTATATCCAAGTGGATAGAAATAAAAACTAATCCTAAATGTAAATTAATTCAACTAGTTACGATTAAAGAATTGGCTTAGCTAACTAGTGAATATGTAGTAAATATGATGTAGTTAATTAACATCATCAAAAGTTTCAATCAACATAAAAATCTTACTTATTAAGAAAAATAATTAAAATCTTTTGACTTATAATTATGATTAATTATTCTTTTGATTAATAATATTTTGTAGTTAGATGCTGTAACATTTTCCAATACCTAATTAAATATTATTTATTAATTTCATATATGTATATTGAAATAACTATTATAACTTCAATTTACCGTTTTATTTAATTGAATGCTATTGGTAATGCGTATGATTATGTCTTGATTTCTATAAAAACTAGATCACAAAATACTTAATAACAATTGGGAAAATAGTATCGTTATTGTTTGCGCCTTTGATCCTATATTTCATCGTTGATTTTTAAATGTATTCCTTCTTTTCCCTAACTACTATATCTTTATAACCAATTGAATAGCTACACAAAACAATATTAAATCCTGTATTTTTAAAATTTTTTCTAATATTAGAACCTCTTTTTAATTGTGGAACAAATGAAAACCTAAGCCTTTAAATATTATTAAATTCATAGAATATTATCAAAATAGTTGGATAGTCATTACGCTACAGATAGCAGAAGTATGATAACTGATGGTAGTCTAGTAGCATCAAAAAAAAAATTAAATAATGAACAATCAATAAAAAGTAATAATTTAACCATTACTAAAAAATCCCGCCAAAAACATATTATGGATAATTTAAATTCAGGTCAGATAATAGCCAAAATTTCGATAATTGCATTGTTATCTATAGGAATTTCAGAGCTAATCGTGGGGTACTGGGGTGGTAGTATAGTCCTAATAGCAGATGGTGTAAATTCATTTTATTATACAATGGTATCCTTTATAGTATTAGTTGGCTTGCGAATTGCTCATAGGCCACCAAATAAGAAATTTCCATACGGATACCAGAAAGTAGAAAGTTTTGCCTCTTTGTTGGCTGCTATTGGTATGATAATAATTGGAGCAGTAATATTTTATAATTCATATCAGGCATTATTAAATCCTCACGAAATTAAACAACCAGTTATTTCCATGGTAATTTTGGTCATTGCAGGCTTTATATCTTTACAAAGATCTTTTCAGATGCAAAACTTGGCCAATAAGTATAACATCTTTTCATTTAAGAAAGATGCTAAAAATTCTGTAAGGGATGCATCAGCATCCATTATAGGTTTTTTTAGTGTAATGATCTCTACACAATTAGGAATTCTACAAATGGATGCGATTGGTGGAATGATAATTGCTGTTTATATGTTCTCTGTATCATATTTGTCATTAAAAAAATCTTCTTCTATATTGGTAGATTCGTGTGAAGACTCGCATATGTCAGATAAACTAAAAAAATTAATCATGGAAAGATTTAGCGATGAAATTATAAATGTAAAATCAATTTTGATCCGTCCCATAGGTATGTCATTTCATGCAGAAGTTCACGTTGAATTGGATGGAAGAAAAAGGTTTGGAGATGTAGATCTCTTGTTAATGGATATTGAAATGGTAATATGTTCAAAGTTCTCTAACTTTGCAAGCTTAACACTAATACCTCATTCATTCAAAAACAATAATAAAAAATTCGAATCAATTGCAAATGAAATTAAAATCCTAAATAAGTAATAAAATAAGATAAAAAGGAAAAAATATTAATTTTATCTCTAAATCGAGAATTTGTTAAGAGGAAATCCTATCCAACTCTTGACTATAAATGATAAAAAAGGTATTTCGAATTATTGAAGTAATAATTAGCAATTCAATAAATCACTGGCTGGTTATCTCCTAATTAAAGAAATAGATAAGGGGAACAAAAAACTAGTAATATATTTTTATTTTGTTTACATTAACAATTATTATATTATAAAATTAACATTCAATTTAAATAGTCTTTTTACCAAAATATTAGTATATGGATTTCAATCGAAAGTTCAATGAAAGCCCAAATCACTTTATGGTATTAGATGCAGTAGCAAGAGGTATGAAAAAAATAGATAGTATTTCTAAAGTTACAAAATTATCTAAGGATGAAGTTGTGCTGATAATAAATGATTTGCTTGCCCAAAAAATATTAATCAAAAATGAAAAGAAAGGCTTCTTTGGTAATAAGAAAATAGAATTTGATATAGCCGATATAGGAGTGAAAATCCTTAATACAAAAAAACAAGAATTATCTGAAAAATCGGACCGTCTTCAACAGCTATATGAAACTGGAGATAAGTCTCAAGTACAGGGTTTTATGGATTCTAACAGAATGTGGATTCCAATGATGTTATTTTCAGGAATTATGAACATGATGTTTTTTGCCTCTATGATGTCGTTTATGGGAATGGCAATGAATCCTGCAGAGAGTGCAGTAACTGAAGGTCAAGTCGATCAGACAACAGCAGGAGCAGAAGATAGTGGTGCAACAACCGATAATAGTGATATTGGAGCAAGTGAAATTGATACTAGCAGTGGAGGCGATGCAGGCTTTGAGGGGTTTGATGGTGGAGGTTTTGGTGATTTTTAATATTATTAATGAAGCAAAAACAAATTATACTTTTTAAATACAATTGTTTAAAATTGGTCAAATAATGGAAGTTGAACTTTACTAAATATAGAGATGAGATTACTTTAATGGCTATTAAGTTAAGGTAATTTCACCTCCAATAAACTCAAAATTAAAATCATTACTACTTGGTGATGTAACAACTGTACATAGAAATAAAAAATTGTGTATATTGATTGACTCTTTCCATCAAACTCTTCTCAAAAGAAGAAGAATGTATAGTGTTTCAATCCCCAGATATTACATGATTCTGGATATCATGTACTCCATCAGTATATGCAGTATGTTTTCCATATTTCTCAACTAATGTTCTAATAAATTTCTCAGCAACAAACATGTTCTCTCTTCTGAAATAGATTCCAAAGACAGATCGATGTAATGGTTCTATACAAATTCATAACTAGGAATTCTGACTCAATCTGAATAGCAGTTAAATCAATTATTAAAGGGAATTCTTCTCTGTTTGTTATAGATACGGTATAACCAAATCGTCAAATTCAATTCTACACAGCAACATAACTTCTTTTTGTTCCTTAAATGGTTGCAGTGCAATAAATTTATTTAGTAGACTGAGACGATGAGTACAAATGCAAAGAGCAGACAACTATAACAGTCGATGTTCTACCTCTAATGAATTTAATAAGCCTATTAGAATAAGAATACTAGATCTAATTCTCTTTCCTTACATCAATACTCCACCCTTTCTAAAAATACGCTCGATTATAACAAAACTGTTAGACATACAACAAGATATATTCCTTCAAACTTTTTATCTCAAATAGGATTATTGACTAACTTTTATTCGAGCTCCTAAATCCAGGACAAATACAAGATTTTCCAGCAGAAGTAATATAATTACATCCTGCATGTGTGTCACTAATCTCAGTGCGTTCAAAAGAGTTTGTATCGTTTATGAAATGAACAGAGTAGATATGTGAACAATAAAAACATGTGTCATTTGGATCATTATTAGGTGGTTGATCACTCATTATAATCCATAAGAATTTAACTATGACGGTAAAAAAAGATTGTTATTCTGATTTCCGAGAAAAAGGAGAATGATAATAAAATTTAACTATCGTTCTAGTAACGATTTCATAATTATATATAACCTAAACTTTTCCATTTTTTTTCTATTATAATAGAATCATTCTGTAAAACAAAGATAAATTAAATGGAGGTTTAACTGTGGCAACTATTTAAGAATAAAGATTTCATAAGAAATAAGAACTTGCAACCAATTGTTCAATTTAACTTAAATATTATAAAATATCTAGAGATATTATCATCTACTGTTCATCAGAGAAATGATTACAAAATACTGTTCACGTTAGATGTTAACTAATCTTAAAGTAGTAGGTTGTATATTATACAAGTACAGATGAAAAAAATGAAATATAATCTCTTTTATTATATAAATAATGAGGTAAGTATATGTTGAATTCATTAATACCTGAGTCACCAAAGCAGACAACATCGTTGAAAATATTGATGGTTTCAACTGAGTATCCTCCTATGTATGGAGGAGTCGGACGTTATACTGCTAATCTCACACGTGAATTAAAGAAGCTGGGTCTACAAGTCCAAGTTCTTTCAAACGAAAATGGAGATGGTGATTTTTTTGGAATTTCTCCAAATAATACCAAGAATTACTCTGTATTATTGAAATTAGTAAATGAAGCAAAACCAGATATTGTACACATTCAATTTGAACATGGATTATATGGACTCAAATTAGATAGAATAAATCCAAAAAAGACAAACACTAATATCGATTTATTTTACGATTTATGTAAAATACCAATAGTGACAACCTTTCATACCGCATTTGATTTTAAACAATGGATGAATATTGTAGCAACTAAAAATATAAATGAAAAGTGGAAAGTAAAAGCCTATGCCCAGAAACTTTTGAAATATTGGACACATCTTTTAAACTATAAATCTTTTAACAATTTAAATACTGATAAAATAAAAAAGAGTAAAAGAGGAATAGTTTTTTCACAATATATGAAAGATAAAGTAGGTGGAGGTGATATAATTTATCATGGCTCTGAACCAATAATAACTTTTGATCCTACTATTAAAGCAAAAGCCAGAACCAAGTTTTCTCTCTCTCACACAAATAGAATAATTTTGGCCTTGGGATTTAGAACCAATACTAAAGGATGGGACATACTAGACAAAATGGATATCCCTATCGATTGGACTGTCGTAATGAATTCTTCAAAGAATCATTATAATACCGAAAATTATATTCCAAAGATATCTACTATTCACCAAAATGAAATAATTGATTTACATAAGGGATTTTTAAACGACAGTGATCTTTCGCTTTTATTTTACGCAGCTGATGCCGTTATTTTACCATATAAAGTGAGTTCAGGTTCCGGTGTTATGTTTGACGGATTGGCACATGGATTGCCATTCATAGCTGCAGATCTAGAATTCTTTAAAGAGTTTTCTTCAAAGGGATTAGGTATAACAGTCAAAAGAAATCCTGAAGAATTTTCCAAGGCTCTTGTGACTCTAAACAATAACTATGAATATTATGCTAAGAATGTAATTTTATTTAAAGAAAAGCTAAAATGGTATAATATTGCGCGCAATCATATCAGTTTGTATAATCATATAATTGAAGAGAATAGTGTAGCACCAACAATAAAACGAAGAAATTCCACGAATTTACAGTGACAGAAACTTCAGATGCTAGTCCACCACTTTTTTTGGTTAAAAAACAGATTAAAAAACTCTAGTATCAATTTTCCATTTGGTTTATATTATTCAGATATGTAACTTCTAATTAGTATCAAATTATTTAAAGATAATATAATCGATAGTACCTATTTTTCTCGATTGAGATATCTATACCAATATTACTCTATAGTTGTCATGGATGATTAATACTTCATCTAATAATTTAGTCATAAGTTAATACTCTTAAATAACTCTGTAGTTTCAAAATATTCATGTGATATTGGATTTGAACTACCTTTTTGGTTCACTATATAATAAAATAAATAATCAAATATTATTATAAATTGATCACTAATTAGACTAATCCATTTCAACTTAACTTGATTTATCTTTTCTAAAAAATACAATATCTTTCCCCAATTTAGTATTGAAGTAGTGCATTATAATCCAAGACCATTAGCACATCTATTGAGACTACAAGGAATGTGTTTGGTCAAATAATAGAGAGTAGATTTGATGAATTGCTTATTTCTTTAGGTAAAAACTTCAATTCTGTTAGGTTAAATTTGAAGAATACTGGATCCAAAATTGATAATAATGATATTGTTTCATTGAAAATTTTGAGAAAGGAATATTGAGAAAGCATTTAATTTGGCTAATATAATACTAGTCGAACAACTATTGCTAAAAATTTAATAGTAATATTATTAAAATAAAGAAACTGTTTCAATAATTAGATTTAAAAAAAATTTAGGTGTTGTCTTCTCCGTCACCATCTCCACCGTCTTCTCCGTCACCATCTCCACCGTCTTCTCCGTCACCATCTCCACCGTCTTGGTTCTGTTGTGCAAGCTTAGGATTTGCTATCTGAGCTTTTAACATTTCCGTATCTGCTTTTAATACGTCGGTCTGAACCTTAGTAAGATCATCTAAAGCCTTGTTAAGATCTTTTTTAGACACCGAATCTTTTATTTTTTGTATATCACTAGTGAATGAAGGTTGGGGTTTTAATAATAACACTTGATTTTCAATATCTGTAATTTGTGTGAGTGCTTCTTCAGTGTCGCCGTTAGCTAATGATTGTTTTGCATTCTCTAAGTTATCCTTTAATCCAGGGAGGTCCATAGACATTAATCCTTGAGTATCGTTACTCATAGTCTTGTTTTGTGAAGTTTGAGTATCGTTACTCATAGTCTTGTTTTGTGTTGAAGTTTGATTGGTTGAATTGGTTTGAGCTGAGCCGCTTTCCAACAATGCTGGAATAGCCAATAGTCCTATTGCAATTATTGCATAGACAAATATATTTTGATATTTCATTCCAAATAACTTAGTACAATATGACTTATAATACTTTATTTTAATAAGAAACTCTTATTACATGACTTGATTATAAATGTTCAAGATCATAACGATATCACTAATCTATTATATACATTTGAGGTTATAGTTATGGATTCTGATAAATTAAAGAATAAAGTAAAATAATTTTAGAAAATGTAGAAAATAATGAAATCTGTAGTTTTCAACAAACTGTAGGTAGATATGGAGCAATAATGAAGTAAAATGAAGTTTTTAAAATAAAACAAATTTAGAAAAGATATCCATAATATGGATATCATTAATTTATTAGATGAGATCACTTAATAAGACATTTTTATGATGATATCGTTCTAAGATCTATATTTATTAAATATACGACCATTACTATTAGGTCAGAAAGATCTTTGACTTTAAAATAAACTCTATATCTTCATAAAAATCATTCACACTTTCATTTGTTAATTAGGATAATAATAACGTGTATTATCAATACACTTATTTCGCTATATTGATTTAAGGATTTATGGATATTTCTAACGAAAGAAAAGATAGTATTGATGATAATGTAATCAATAATAGTAATAATAATGAAGATATCAGTTGCGAAGAAAAAGATATTAATAAATCAAAACAAACTAAGGCCAAATTTGTTAAACAAATTGTTATTTCAGGTATTATATTTACGATAGCATTTGTTACAATACCGTATTTCCTAAAACCTATAATATCTAAAGATTATCTTATGCTATTACAAAGTGTTCAGGTTTCTATAGTAGGCTATTTTGTAATAGAAATAATTAGTAATACAATTCATGATCTCACTTATGATTATTTAAA
>JANWKP010000153.1 GCA_025451315.1 Nitrososphaerales archaeon
AAGTTTTCAATTCCAGTTGAAATAACTTTAGAATTCGAAAAAGTTACAAAAGAAGAGATAGACGATAATAGTTTTAATTTTCCTGAAAAAAAAGCATTACCAATAGTTGGAATTGATTAAAGAGTATTAATAGTAAATTATCATCAATTTTTAGAAAGCTCACTTGATATGATTTAAAATAGAATTTAACTTGGAAATTAAGGTGGACATACTAACAGGCTTGCTAATAAAGTCTATAACATCCAATGAAGGAATAACTTTACTGAATTCTTCTTTGTTTATTTCAAATGCAGTTATAAATACTATTTTCATACTAGGGTTACTTTCCTTAATCCGTCTATATAATTCGAATCCATTAATCTTAGGCATTCGAATATCTGTAAGAACCAAATCATAATAATCATTTGAATTTTCTTTTAAAGATGTCAAAGCTGATTCTGCATCGATAAATATGTCTACCTGAAATCGGTTCTTTGATTCAAGCCCTCTTTTTACAATAGATAAAATATCTCTTTCATCATCAACAACCATTATCCTAGGCGGTATGTTAGTAGTTTTAGAGAGATTCACGCCTATTTAATTTATAAGTTCCTACTAAAAATGTTATCTATTCTATAATTGAGTTACTCTAGTTTTAGTTAATAATTAAAAAATACTCTGTCTATGTCTGGAAAATTGATATAGCAGTTATTTGTTTTTTATATAATGAAAAATTTGAACCAAGAAGGAGTTGATCTTCTTAATGCTGAAAAGATTAATGAATTTAATAACTATCGGATTCACAACCTTGTCTACAAACCGAATTTAGATAATCAAGATTTTTCTGGAAAAAATCTTTCCTTTGCGTTTCTCAATGGAGCAATTTGTAATAACACTAATTTTTCTCATTGTATTTTGAAAAAAACCAACTTAGTACAAGCAGAACTAAATAATTCAAATTTTGATAACTCTGATCTTACTGATGCATTGTTCATGTATGCCGAAATGAAGGAATGTAAATTACGAAACTGTAACATGAATAGATCTAATTTTATGTGGGCAAATCTACAAAATTCCGATTTGAGTAAAAGCAATCTTTCAAATACAATTTTCATAGAAGCAAACTTACGACATTCACTTTTAAATGAGCTAAACAAAAAAAATGCCTTTATTAAATCAGCTAAACTTGAATTTACTGAATGGAAAAATGATACTCCTCTCTAATACCTTATATTCACATACATTTGAATTTTTTTAATACCAAAAGGAAGGTTTTTTATATACTTAGATATGTTTTGTGATGTTGTATGATAATAAGGTAGACTGGAAATCTTTAATCGAAACTTTTAATAATTTTCCCAAAGATGGAGTAGTTTTTCGAGATATAAATCCATTGTTCAGGAATTCTGTGGCAATTCAAGCGATTTCTAAAGAATTTATTAAACAAGAGGAGTTGTCTAAAATTGATATGATAGCAGGAATTGAGTCTAGAGGATTTACAGTTGCATCGTTATTAGCTAAAAATTTTAACAAAGGAATTATCCTGGTGAGGAAAGTTGGCAAGCTTCCAGGTAAAACAATAAAAAAAAATTATGAAATTGAATATGGTAGTTCTGCGATCGAAATACAGGAGGATGCAATACAAAAAGGTCAAAATATTCTAATTGCTGATGACTTAGTTGCTACAGGTGGAACTGCCATTGCAACCGCTGAATTAATCGAGGAAATGGGGGGTAGAATTTTTGGTTTTGCATTTATTATAGAATTAGTATATCTAAAAGGAGGAGAAATATTAAGAAAAAAAGGGTACGATGTTCGTACATTGGTGAAATATTATGATTAAAAATTTAAAATATAAATCAACAATAGGAATAATTGGGGGGACGGGATTATATGATTCTAATATTTTTAATATAACAGATGAAATTAAAATTAATACTCCATATGGAGAAACATCAGATAGAATAACGATTTGTACCTATAATGAGAAAAAAATAGCCTTTATTCCTCGCCATGGAAAAAATCATAGAATTCCTCCACACAAAGTTAATTATCAAGCAAATATTTGGGCGATGAAAGAACTCGGTGTTAACGTAATTCTAGCACCATCAGCAGTAGGAAGTCTCCAACCGCAATACAAACCAGGTGATATAGTACTGCCAAATCAGTATATAGATTTTACAAAAAAAAGGAGATATACCTTTTACGATGGTCCCGTAGTTTGTCATATCTCTCAATCTGATCCTTTTTGTACTGATTTGAGACAAACCATTATAAAGGATTTAAACAACTTACAGTTTAAGTTCCATCCAAACGGTACTTATATTTGTATAGAAGGCCCAAGATTTTCGACTAAAGCTGAATCTAATTACTATAGAACTTTACTTAAAGCTGACATAATAGGAATGACTTTAATTCCAGAATGCATTTTAGCGAGAGAAATGGAGATGTGTTATGTGTCCATATCTACAGTAACTGATTATGATGTTTGGGCGGAAGTTTCTGTAACTTCAAAGGAAATAATTGAAACATTAAGTAAAAATGTTGATAAAACGAAAAAATTGTTGCTAACAATTATCCCCAAAATAATGGAAGAGAGAAATATATGTAATTGTTCAAACTCATTAGAAAACGCATTAGTTTAATGAATCGATGCGTCATTATAATTTTTTAGTGAATCGATAAACAAGTATAGAATTGATTATTATTAACAATTTTAATTTCAATTTACCTTGAGAAAAGGTATAGGTATTTATCAAGGTAATTTGATATCTGGAGGAAGATTAACATCACCTTCAATTAACTTTCTCTGTATAGTGAGTTGTAATTTTTCTGCATCAATTTCCATTTTTTTTAGTTTGTTAATAGACAAATTAGATAATTTCAAGCTAATATTGTGTCCTCCAATCCTCCCAAATGCAATAGCAGAAAATCTGAAGCTTTTGTTTTTAACAACAAAATATCCAGTTAATTTACTCGCAACTTCTCCTCCTGAGGAGTTATTTATAAAAACATCTACTTTAAGATCATCATTATCTCCGAATCCATACATAGTCTATACCTCTTTAGTAATTTCGATACTCCGATTTATATTGTTTTCAACAAGAAAATTCCACCAATCATTATCGATTATTTGATAGTTTTTTACACTCGTATTAATAATTGTCTCATCATCAGTATCATAGAATTTAAATTTCCCTTCTTCCAAAATTTTAATTAATTTCCATCTATCTTTACCAAAACGATTTCTATTAACAGCAACTGCCCATTTATTCCCTTTTTCTATTCTAGGCATGCCTATATAATCTGCTATGTCTAGGATGCCTAACCTCTTTTCCTCGCAAAAAAGTTCCTTGGTTATGGCACTTCTCCAAATATCTATTGCCCCTATGGTTTTACCGTTCTCATTTATATTAATGACACCAAAATAAACAATCTTGTCATTCGTTTTAGAATCATTATCAATCATAGAACATGATATTTTTAGTTCTCCTTATTTAGTTCTTGCAGCATCAAATGGTTGTTCTAACATGATTGCAAGATTATCAATTACTGAATTTTTTTTCCAGGGGATATCTTTTTCTAAACACAATCTTTTATATCTATTTATTATAGCAAATCTAGGATGAAAGGTTTCAAATAAATTATTCGAGTATTCAATTACCATATTTTTATTAATAAGTGATTCTATGATTTCTTGACAGTTTGACCTATCTAAATTTAATTCTAATGAAATATTTTGCAGTTCCATTCTGCCTTTGCTTATTATCAGCAAGAATATCTTTATTTCTAAATCGGAAAATTGAAGTTCATTTTTGAATACATTATAATATTTATCATTTAAAATCATTATAAATGTACTTTAACTTCCTATAAAATAATTTTTCTGTTCAATTACTGGTTACCTAATTTTTAAAAAATAACCTTTATAAATTTTTTAGAAAACTAGATCCTTGAGTGAGAATTTCCTTCGCATTTTTATAAGTAAGCCTTTTTAAAGCATTTTCATAAGGTTCCCATACGAAATCTGTATGCTCTGATGATAATACAACATTCGTAGCCTTGGTTTTAACTAAAAAATAGATTACTTTTTTAGAAATCTTCTCGTTCTTACGTCTATATTTATAAGATATCTCCTTCTCAAATCTATCTATAAAAACAATATCACAAATACCTGTTTCCTCTTTGATCTCTCTTCTGGTTGTCTCTAAATAAGTCTCTCCTTTTTCATTATTTCCTTTTGGAAAATCCCAATGGCCCTGAGAATATTGTAATAGAAGAAACTTTATAACTTGATTTTCAATACAATAAACTAAGGCTCCACAAGAAATTTCGTTTCTCGAATAAATCACCATCCAGATTTGAAATATTTTTTAATTTTCTTCCTAAGATTCTCTATTGGATAAATGTTCTTGAACTTGATTGGGTAGATAATCATGTATTTTCATCCATTCTTCTTCATCCATAAAATAACTACAATACCATTTTTTTAGATCAGGATCATAAAAACCATGTTCTTGCATTTTATTAATATAGCAATCTTGGTATTTTTAGTTGTTACTTTACTTTCCAAATCTCCTTATACGATTTTGGTAAGTCCTTATAGCACGCATAAAATCGATCTTTCGGAATTCTGGCCAAAAAACATCCATAAATACCAATTCACTATAGGCACTTTGCCAAAGTAAAAATCCACTTAACCTTTTTTCTCCTGAAGTTCGAAGGATTAAATCGGGATCAGACTGGGGAAGATGAGATGTATATAGACATGATTCAATGATCTTTTTATTAATATCATTAATTTTTAATTTTCCTGAAGTAACCATTGAAGCAATTTTTTTAATAGCATCTACTAACTCTTGTTGTCCGCCGTATGCCACAGCGATATTTAAAAACATTGAATTGTATGAAGAAGTTTCTTCTTCTAAGATTTTTAGTATTTGTTGTAATTTTTTAGGCAATAATTCTATATTTCCTATAGCTTTAATTTTCATCTTTCGTTTATGAATTCGGTTGTCATCTTTAAGTTTAGTTAATTTTTTACTTAATAAATCATAAATATTAGTTAATTCCTCATTTTCCCGTTCAAGATTTTCATTCGAGAGAACATAAACAGTAGTGATTTTTATTTCTAAATCATATATCCAATTTAACAATTCTTCTGCTTTCTCAGCACCGAGATAATGAGCTTTATCAATTCCAAAAAAATGGTATTTAGCCCATCGTCTATTTCCGTCTAAAATTATAGCGATATGTTTTGGTAAAGGATCTCTCGATATCTGAGACTCCAACCAACTTTCATATATTTTATAAAAACCTGATAACTTAAATATTAATTCAAATAAAATTTGACTAGAAAAATTTATCATTTTCATTTAATATTTTTCATTAAATTATAAAGTGTTTAATACTTATTTATTTTATTTTATTAAATGCTAATTTTTAAGGGTTTCTCCACCCTTTCTATTTCTGTAATATTGATATAAAAATGTGGCTGCAACCAATGTTATAGCTAAGCCAATTAGTAATGAAGAAATAAGATTAAATGGGCTAGTTCCTTCAGTGAGTACTGAGGTAAATTGTAAAATTGGGTAGTACAACAAAATCAATATTACCAATCTTAAAATATCAGACATAGTTTTAATGCTTCCTCTAAACCAATTACTCAATAAGGTTCCAGACAAGATAGTTCCAATCCCAATCCATAATAGCAATATAGTGCCCCTCAGAAAACTTCCAACTATCGCTTTGTTGGTAAGAATTTCAAAATTTGTCATATCCTCTCGAATGATTCCCTCTGGTATATGTGACAGACCATTCACTATAGATACAACTATAATTAATAATCCAGAAACTAAAGAAAAAATCCTTATGAAACTAGTAGGAGTTGGCTTACCAAGCGCACTTAAGGATTTATCGATGTCAAAGGCACGTATGATAAAAGCACAACCCAAGATGCTTAGGACTATTGCAACGGCTTCCCTTGTCAATCCAAAAATAGTAGAGATTCCACTCGCTAATAACAACGCACCTGGAACTCCTAGAAAGAATTTTGAATACCTAGCATCATAAACCAACATTTTGATATATTTAGCAAAAATTGCATAAGAGTACTCCACACTTCTACTATGTTTAATCACCACCCTTTGTACAGATATTATTGGCACTAGAGATTGGATTACTGGTACCACAGTCTCATCGTCTTCACCGTCAGAAACGATTACAGAGGCATCTGCTTTGTATTTATCTACTACATACTTTATTTCTGCACCGATTTTTTCGTCTCCTTCAATCCCTCTATTATATCTTCCTGCAACTAGTGCAACTTCCACGTTATATCCTCTCTTCAAAAGATCTTCGTAAGTTTTTACAGCAGCAAATATGGCATTAGAATCAGAATCTTCAGGATCTTCAATGGCTAAACAAATACCGGCATTGATGCATGAATCCCTCCCTATAACAGGTGTATCAATACCACCTTTCGAACCTATATCATCATCTCGATCGATACCCAGTACAATTATACAGTTAAAATTTTTATTTTGTCTTGTTAATAAATCTCTTCCTAAAAGATTCTCTCCATTATTACCATTTGACAAAAAAGGACCTTCTTATTTTAAGATTTTTCACATTAATTAATTTATCTAATAATACTTAAATAATGAAATGGTCAAATGTTTTAAATTTTGTAGTTTAGATGTCAGATTTTATTTACAAAATGATCGATAATAAATATCCTTTCATCAACAATTTGATCGTGAGATTATATCACTAAAAGTTGAGGATGGTGCCTTTATTTCATTGATTATACGATTATTACTACATATATTGTAGGTCATTATCTTCTTTCCATAAATTTATCCTTTGATGAAACCAAGGATAAAAACTAGTATTCTTGTCTTCAAATTGTTTCTTAATTATTTTTGCTATTGTTTTAGATACTTGTCCAGGTTCACCATAAATTTCCTTCTTATTCTTTGATTTTACCCCAAAATCTTCAAATTTATCATATAAATGATTTACCATTGAGGTAATCCATTCAGAATTTATCGGAGGAATCAATAAATTGCTTTTAGCGTCAAAAATTGTTTCAGGTCTGTCTGTGTTTAACCTTATAGTAAGAGATAGCACATTTTTAAAATATAATAGTTCCTCTTGCATTGAACCTGAATCTGTCATCTCGGCCCAACATCGTCCACTATCTAGGAATTCGATTACTTGACCATACTCTTTCCATAATGGAGTGATTAAGAATTTGTTAGGAAATTCATCTGCTAGCAATCTAACTTTTTCTTCTAGACCATAGAATTTTAATGCAGACTTTGTAGCATTGAGCATAACTAAGACGACTTTGTGATCCGAATACTTGACAATATTTACCAAGCCATGGATTATTGACTTGAATCGATGTTCAGTTAAATTTTCCCTTCTATGAATATCCATTCTGATCCATTTTCCTTTTTCTAATTCTGGATATAAATCAAAAATACTTTGAGACACTTTTTGTTTTCTTTTAAGATATATTGCATCTACTACCGAATTGCCAACAACGTGGACAAATTCATCAGGATATCCTTCTTTAACAAGATTATCTTTATTTAATTGTGTAGGAGCAAAAAAATATTGTGTCCCTGCAGAACATATCCAGGTATCTATTTGTTCTGGAAATGGTTCTTCTCTTGCGATGAACCATTTTCCATCGAATTGTTCCTGAATATATTTTTCTATGAGATCTAGTGTGGGTTCTTGAGTTATTTTTAACTTCTTCATGATTTCAGGACTCATCGATCGTAATCCTGCCTCATTTTGAGCTACCTTTTGACCCATTCCAAAAACCCAAGCCAATGGTGCTATACCTGCAACCAAAGTATCTCCATGAACAACAGGAAGCAATTTCGAGGTAGAACCGAATTCTTCTTTACAATACCGACCAAAGGATCCAAATTTAAGTATCAGTTCACTAGCTTTTTCCATTAGATCTCCTCTTATCTGCAAGTCACAGCCAACTGATTCTTCTAATTTAAATTCTTTAATTCCAAAACCTAAGATATCGTCAAAATGTTGGCCTGTGTCTATAACAAACACTGGGAGTTTTTCTCTTTTAGCCTCAACAACCAATGGAGCCTGTTTATAGAAATCTGGTTTAGTACCGATTACCACAGAAAGTAATGGACTATTTTCTGATTTGGCTACATTAAATATGTCTCTTAGTAGAGTACTATTTACTTTAATACGTAAATTCTGTTTCGATATCTCAATCTTCTCGATATTTGAAGTCTTCAATTAAATCTCCCTGTTTTATTATTTTTCTTTTTAGATTTTAAATAAAAAATAAATCCAATAATAAATATTGCTAATCCCCCAGCTATAAAAGTATAAGGAACTAAAACAATAAGGGGATGAAAAAATTCAGCAGTAATCCTAGAACTAATAGAAAGAGCAATCATCATCCCAATGATTAATACCATTCCAGATAAAGCTAATACTAGACCAACTAATCTACTACCATAGTTTTTTGATAAACCAAATGATATCCCAGCTAAAATAATAGAAGGGACACCAGAAATAGATAACGTCTTGACTACCACTCCACGCACGTCAATATATCTCTCTGGTCCTTGCCCTTCATTACTAATTAAGACATTATAAAAAGAAATAATTAATAAAACGAACATTATTGCTAAACCGAGAGATGTAATTGACAACCAACTCTCTAAATTAAGACTAATTTTTAATATAACTTATTCAACTCCTACTAACTTTGCAATTTCCTTCCGTGCAGCTCCTCCCAATTTTGCCGCAGCAGTCTCAGGTAAAATATTATTTACGAAAACACCAAATCCCTTTTCTAAACCAGTAAGTTCGTAGATATGTGGAAAAATTTCTATATGCCAGTGAAATTGTCTACTATTCTTCTTTTCTGGCGAAAGCTGAAATATGAGATTATAAGATGGATTGTTTAATACTCGGGACATTCCTCCTAAAGTGGATCTTAAAATCATAGCAAGGTCAAATATTTCTTTCTGAGATATTTTTGTTAGTGTTGTAGAATGTTTTTTTGGATAAATTACAAATTCATAGGGATAAATCGAAGCCCATGGACAAAACGCTACAAAATGATCGGTAGCAAGTATTTGCCTAGGTCCATCCAGTTCAGTAGAAATCGCAATACATGAAGGACAATTTCCATTTTCATTAACATATCGATGTGATGATAATGCCTTAGATTCTATAAAAGGAGGAACTTCCGAAAAAGTGACAATGTCAATATGAGAATGATCAATATTTGTTCCGCATTTATTTCCTTTGTTTATATAAACAGAAACATATGTAACTTTTTTCTGAGAATAGAGCCATCTTATTCTATCCTGTAATACTAAAAGAACATTACACCATTGTTCCACTGAAATGTTGGAAAAGCTATCATTGTGGTTAGGAGTTGCTACCAGAACCTGATGATATCCATATGCCGGCTCGCTATACAGAGGCTTATCAGTGTACAAAGTTGAATGATTTAAAGCAATTATAGGAGTATTACTATTGAAAACTCTGACACTCCAATCTTTAACTATATTTCCCTCAGAGTCAGATAATCGCTGGAGAATTCCGCTTTTAATTACAAGGGAAACTATTGCAGGAGGTGTATTATTTTCATTGCCTGGACAATAAGGGCATATTGTGAGGGAAGGATTATCATTTTTGCTTTCCTCTAAATTAGGATAAATTACAAATTTATCCATGACATAGTCCTTTCTCAATTCTCCCAAGGTAATCTTTTAAACGTCATGGTTTCCTTTAATTAAAGGTTCTGAATATTTCAATATTAAAATTGTATGCCTATTAAATGTTTTTTACACAAATTATTCTAAATTATAAAAATATTCCACATTTTAAGTTTTATTTTCTTACAATCAATAAGTTTAAAATATAGTTGATGTCTTGATAAAATATTATGACAATGCCAAAAGGTTTCGGATCAAATGTAAGTCAAAATGGAAAAAGAAATTTTAATGAGTGGTGGAATACTGTACCTGCAGATTTAAAGCAGAAAGCTAGAAAAGGAGATGAAAGTAATAAGCCCTTATTGAATCAAGTAAATTATGTTTTGTTACATCTTCATCTAGCAGGAAAGCATGATGCTAAGCCCTCTCATGATGAATTGAAGGATTGGCTTCATAGTGGCCAAGTCGACGTAATGAGAATGATTAAAAAATAAAAATTATACTTTTATCTTTTTTTATTATTTGAAATTTTTTATATTAATAAATATATCTTAAATATATTTTCATTATAACAGTATCAATCGCTTGAAGAAATTATATCAATATTAGTCAGCTGAATTACCACCTACTTCTGCATATACAAATTGGGACTCATACAAATCTGATGATTTTTTGAAATAAGAAATATTAAGTATTGAAATTTATCATATAATCATTTAAATTCTTCTTGTAATATTTTTTTCTTTTTACTAAGTTCAAAAATTTTATCCGTGTAGGCAAGAGCCTTTTTTCTAGGTTTCTTGAAAATGAGAGACTGAACAAGAAGATGGTTTTCAGGAATAACCATTCCGGTTTGATCATCAGAATAAGAGATTTTCAGAACATCATCTTGTGTTCTCATTACTTCTTCGTGAATATGAATCATGTTGGTATCACCATGAGCAAATCCCATATCAAGAGCCTTTTTTCTTATCTCTGCAGTACCCTTTGCACCGTTTAAAATTACTACACCAAACTCTTTTGAAAAAATTTCTAAAATTTCATTTTTGGTAGGTGTTTTATCTCTAAATCTAATAGACATTTGATGTAAATGCATCATTCGTGAAGGTACCTTATAGGCATCCACAAATAGGTTTATGTCGGGTATGAAATTGTGCACATCATCTTGATGATGAGGATTCTTATCCCATTGTATAGAATCCTTTACCTCAGTCAAGTCTTCCAAATCCGCCCATCTTCTAATCAAGGTAACATCATATCGAGTAATTCTATCACCAAAATGGTCAATTAAAGGTTGAATCACTCTGCCCATTCCTGATACATTACAACTACCCTGAATTACATAAGACTTGTCCACTACCTTGTCATAATTAACCCTAGAATTGTGAATAATGTCAGCAACAGAATATTTGCCTTCGCTATCTTCACCACCTTGAAAGATAGCCCTTTTTTTCATAGGCAGATAAAATTTTTGTTTATTATTAAAACCCAACCCTTCCTTTGAAGCATCTATTACGATATCACTCTTCTTGATAGCTTCCTCTATAAAGCCAGTAAACTCCAATTTATTGTTCTTGAATTCTTGTTCGAGAGATTGTGGGATAAAAATACGATACCCTTTAAGGATCGCCTCTTTTGCGCGTTCGTCGGCCTTGTACTTTGCTATACCAATCAAATCTACTTGGCTATCTAAATTAAATGCAGTAGCTAGCCTTCTACCGATATTTCCATAACCATTAATAAATAACTTGACCATTTCAACCACTAAAATCTTCTTATCTTACTCCATCAAAAGTATAATATATTTTTATTTTGAATTTTCAACCCTTTGAAATGTTTAAATGGACTCACATTATTAATAAATTATACTCTGAATGAAGATTTTGATTATCGATAATTATGATTCTTTTGTTTATAATATTGCACAAACACTTGGAAAACATAATATTACAACTTTCGTTTACAGAAATGACACTATTACTCTTAATCAAATAAAAAAGATGGGTATAGATGCTATAATCATATCACCTGGTCCAGGAAATCCAGAAGATAAGAAATATTTTGGAATTTGCAATAATGTTATAAAAATTTTAGGAAAAGAAATCCCAGTTTTGGGCATATGTTTAGGACATCAAGGAATAGTTTCAGCTTTTGGTGGGAAAATTACCAATGCTGGTACCACCAGGCACGGCAAAACTAGTAAAATATATTATAAATATGATCCAATATTTGAAGATGTAAAGAATCCTTTTGTTGCTACACGTTATCATTCCCTGATAGCCGATAAAGAAACATTCCCTAATTGCTTAGAAATAACAGCTAAATCAGTGGATGATAACGAGATCATGGCTATAACTCATAAAAAATACCCAATCAAAGGGGTTCAATTTCATCCAGAATCAATATTAACTGGTGAGGGATCTAAGATATTAAACAACTTTATTTCATTTATAAAAAAATGAAAAATATAGAAATTAATGTTAAGGATATATTGAATAAAATTTCATCAGGAAATAATTTCTCATATAATGAAGCCAAATTGATTTTCGAAAAATTAGTTGAGGGAAAAATTATAGATTCTGATGCTTATTCTATTCTCAAAAAGATTTCATTGAAAGGAGAGACTGTAGATGAAATTCTTGCAATGATTGAAATTATTAAGTATTTCTCTATTACAATTCATCCAAAGTTCAAAAATACTTTATTTGATATTTGCGGTACTGGAGGGTCTAAAATCAAAACATTTAACATTAGTACGGCTGCTGCAATTGTTGCAGCCTCTGCTGGCTGTAATATAGCAAAACATGGTAATCGTTCGGCTTCTGGAGTTTGCGGAAGCGCAGATTTTTTGGAATATATTGGAATAAACTTGGATAATCCTCCTCATATGGTATCTCGTAGTATTGAAGAGATAGGCTTAGGTTTTTTGTTTGCTCCGTTATTTCACCCTGTATTAAAAAATGTTGCAAAATTAAGGAAGACAATAGGTATGAGAACAATCTTTAATATTGCAGCACCATTATGTAATCCATGTGACAACTTGAGTGGACAAATTATAGGTGTGTATAATTCTGAATTACTAAATAAATTTTCTGAAGTTACAAAAAAACTAAATAAAAATTATATAATTGTAAATTCAAATGATGGCATCGATGAAATATCTAATACTGGCAAAAACAAATTGGTTTATGTTATCAAAGGAAACATAAGCAGTATTAACCTAAATCCTATAGATGTTGGAATACCGCTTACATCCTTGAGTAATATTACTATTAAAAATAAGAGAGATTCAATAAAATTAACTCTTAAATCTATTTATGGGTTAGCACGCAAAGAAATTGAAGATATCGTTGTCATCAATTCGGCACCTGCATTGGTTCTATCTAAAATCGCCAAAGACATTAAAGAAGGTGTTGATATTTCGAGATCTGTAATTAGAGAAGGAAAAGGGAGAAACAAGTTAAGGGATCTAATTGCTTTTTGTGGCAATAAGGATAGATTATTGGAAATTGAAAAGAATTTTAATCTAAATTAAACATAGATAATAGGTAATACAAATGCAGATTAAATATCATGTTAATATTCATCCAAAAAAAAATGTGTGTTATTTATAAATGACAGAAACCCAATCTGAATATTAAATAATTTTTTTCAGATAATCAAATTACTTGTAGAATGAGACTTTTAAAAATGATTATAATAACTTCATACAAGAAAAGCTAATACATTATGTAATTTTCTTTCTCAATATAATAGAATAAAAATATAGTTTACAATTTTTAAATCTAAAAACATAAAATCTACTATATACAAATTAAATAGTTTTCTCTGGCTCAAATCTGAAATAATGCAAATGCTTATATGAGTTCAGAAAAATATGATACGACATTGAGCTTCCAATTCACAATATTAGAAGATAAGTTAAACTATATGTTAAATAGAAGGGAATTAAAAATATTTTTCAAGAGTGCAGCAGGAAAAATTAGTAAAATTGAGTTAGTAAAGATGATATCAAAAAATTTTAATGAGGATGAAAAAAAAATTTTTCCTATTTCATTAGCGGGTGAAAAAGGAAAAATTGATGTTACTGCTACTCTTTTTATCTACGAAAATGATGAAATAGCAAAAAATCATCTTCCAAAGTATCGACTATTGAGAAAATTATCAAAAGAAGACAGAAAGAAACTAATTGATGATGAAAAAGCAGCAAAATTGAAAGCCAAGCAAGCTGCTAAGGCAGATTCTAAATAATAGTGGTGAACTGAATGGTAGATAAAAAAAACAATAAAGAATCTCAAGTTTATAAATTCTATAAATTAGATGGTAATTCTATCGAATGTCTCAAGAGGGATTGTCCTAGGTGTGGAAAGGGAGTATTCATGGCTGCACATAAAGACAGACTAACTTGTGGTAAATGTGGATTTACTGAATTTAACAAAAAAAAATAAGCTAAAGATATTTTATGCTTATCTTCTATGTTTAAGGTTTCCTTGAATTGTTAATTTTTTTCTCATAAGAATTAACAAAAGTAAATTATTCAAGGTCAAGAGAATATCTTATCATCATTTTGATAATTTTTGTAATTATGAAGCGTTCATTAATCTATGAGTATTTACTTTAGTGATAATATTATCACAAAATTCTTCTGCAAGCTGAATTATCATCTACACAAAAATCTATTAGCATTACAACTAATTGAATTGCACCAAGAATCTGCTTCATGTCTTTTTTAAATTTTGGATAAATGGTTCAACCATGTTATCATATACGATTTTCTTAATATTATCCGATAAAAAAATAGAGCATGTAAAAATCCCCTCAGTGATATAGTGTAGATGGGTTTTTTATCCATAAGCAATTATACGAGCAATAATTTGAATTACTATATACTGTTTTCCTTCAAAGATTAAAATTAAATGCGTCTCCTTAATTATAGAGGTATTCTAATACTCTAATTTATAATATGGAACAATGCGAGTAGATTTTATAAAAATTTGGGAATTTTGTCTTAGAAATTGTTTAAAGTAAAATTATAGAGATATCTATTAGAAATTTTAATATCAAAATTTGTATAGCAAACTTTAGCCGGTGAATGAATCTATCTTTGTAATAAAAAAATTAAGATATTGAGATGTTCATAATATCGAATTTTAAACATTCACATTGATTAGAAAGTACTGATGAAATATTTGGTTCAATGAAATTTCGTCCTTCTATAAATTGCCTCAAGAAAAGACCGCTGTCACATTCTATATTAATGATCAAATGGAAAGGATCGAGCTTTTTGAATCGAATATAATAAATTTTTTTATATATTATTTTTGATTTATAACAATACCTGATGATAGAATTATTTAATTTCATTAATTTGGTAAGATGAATTTTATTTATTGGATTTGATGCTTTTATAAATATTTTATTTTTAATTCTAAAATTCCTTTTAACATTTTCTATGAAGTCTTTGTTTTCTATAATTTTAAAGGAGATTCCGTTATTAGTAAAAACTTTATTAATCTTTATTGTCCTATTCCGTGGATTAATAAGCTGAATCATAAATAATCGACCTTTACCTAGAACTTGACTGTTATCATCTTCGCTTCCATACCAAGTAAAAACTATTCTATCAGATCTAATATAATTTGATAAAGTCTTTTGTATTATTGTTTCAATTGATTGCTTTTTCAATATTTTCTGGTCATGAGCATCAAAAGGACAACTCTTTAAATCATTTTTTTCTCTTTGAGCCATAAATTTTTTCTTGGTGTACCTACCAAGCAAAAACAATGATCGAGATAAAATCGTAATAGAATATTCATTATTATCAGAAATAAATAGATTAATTTTAATGTCAGGATTTTTAAGATTTAAGTTTTTCTTTGATAGAAATTTAAATTTGTTCCTAATTTCAAAATTAAAAGAAGTTTTTATATCTTCAATATCTTTTAATTTAAAAAGTGACCTTATATAATCCTCTTTATCAAACATATAATAAGGTAATGATGTACCTATAGTAAATGAACGATAACTATATTTTTCTTGAAAATTAATCGTTTCGAATATTTTATGTGCAATTTCATTAATAATGCTGAAAATGCCTTTGCAAATAAAGCATTCTACATTAGTCATTTTACTGCTATATTTTAAAGTAGGGAAATTCCTTTTCATACATATATAACATAACGGGTATTCAGAATAGAAAGAGTTTGAATAATTCAGGTATTTTGAGTGACCCAAGATTTAACCAAAACCAAATCTTCTCAACATGCCATGCATTTGCCTTCCTTTTGCCTGTTTCATCATGGTTTTTGAATTATTATATTGTTTTATCATATCTTTCACCTCGTGTTCTGTTATCCCAGAACCACGAGAGATTCTTTTTCTTCTTGCATCATTGATAATATTAGGATCTTTTTTCTCATCTTTTGTCATTGACTGTATTATAAATCTCCATTTTTCAATTTTTCCTTGTAATACATCTAATTGCTCATCTTTTACCATTCCAGATAATCCAGGTAAATTTTCTATAACATTTCTAAATCCCATCTTATTAACATTTTCCATTTGAGAATAGAAATCCTCTATAGTCATTTTTCCTCCTAAGAGTCTCTTAGCCTGAGTTTCATCTGCTTCAATCTCTAGACTCTTCGCCATATCTAAGAGTGCTTTGATGTCACCCATACCAAGCAACCGTCCAACAAACCTAGTTGGTGAGAATAATTCTAGATCGTCTATACGCTCTCCAGTACCTATAAAACATATTTTTGCTCCTGTAACTGCTGATGCAGCTAAAGCACCACCACCTTTTGCTGTTCCATCTAATTTTGTTATTATTATCCCTCCAATAGGAGCAGCATCATGAAATGCTTTTGCCTGATTATAAGCTTGCTGACCGATTGTTCCATCTATAACTAAAAGAACTAGATCAGGACTTGTAACCTTATGTATTTCATTCATCTCTTCCAGTAATCCAGATTCTTGCTTATGTCTTCCTGCTGTATCAATTACTATTACGTCCAAATCTTGAGATTCATAATATTTTAATCCATTGTTTACTATGGAAATAGGATTCTTATTTTCTTCTTCTCCATATACTTCAACTTTAATTTTTATACTATTCATTTTGAGCTGTGTAAGGGCGCCAGGTCTCCAAGTATCAGCACCTATTATTGATACTTTATACCCATGTCGTGAAAGCCATCTAGCTATTTTAACGGTACATGTAGTTTTACCACTTCCCTGGATTCCAAACATCAATATTATATTTTTTTTCCCTGGTTGAAAGTTAAAAGAGTCTTCTGGAAGTGATTGAGCTTTGTCTAAATGAATAATCTGGTTGCCTGTATATCCCAAAAGAGACGAAATTTCATTGTATAAAATTGTAATTATATGATCTTTTTTCGTTAAGCCTTTTGGTGGCTGTTCGTTTAACGCTCGTTCCTTCAGATTTTTTGTAATAGAAAGAACTTGTCTTACATTAACATCAGATTGTAATAATGATCTTTGTATATCCTTAGACAGAGAATCTATAAGTTCTTCGTTAATATCAGATGCCCCAACTATTTTCTTTAAGGCACTCCTTAATCCTGTCCTCAGATTATCTAACATTTACTTGTCTACTAATATTATTTCGGATATTTTTACTATACCTCTTTGACCATCCCAATGTATTCTAGAGTCTAATATTTCCAATCTTTTTCTGAAAATGGGACAGTCTAGAACTATTGTTTCTGCTTCGCCACCTTCGAAAGAGATATTGAACTTATATTTCATACTCAACTTAATCAATTCCTGCAAAGTTGAATGGTTTAATGTGATCCCAAGTAAATTAGAATCTAGACCCATTGAAGATACGCTTATAATTTGAATTACGAAATTATTTCTCAGTAGTTCATTCATATAATCATACTGATCAATTTGCCATAATGGAGAAATGAGTTTTAAGTTATATTTTTCACATATTTTGTTAAATTTATTTTTTTGATAATTCGAAGCTATTCCACCATGAACAATTCCATCAATTTTATATTCCTTATTTGCTTGATCAATTAGTTCATCTAATTTTTCGCATTCATCATTAATAGATATTGAATTGATTTGTTTCGTGATAATGGGAATTTGTAATGCTTGAGATTGTAGCTCTGTTGTCCAAATATTTGGAAAATGGAATAAATAGCTTTCATCAGAATGTGGAATTAGAGTTAAAAGACATTTGACTGTCAATCCCCAACGTTTAGCCAAATATAAGGAATAAGTACTATCCTTTCCTCCTGAAAATAAACATGCTACTCTCAAATACAAAAATTACAATCAATTACTAGTATTTATTAAAATGCAACTAATTCAAAGGTCAAATCTTTCGCTTAAGAACATCTCGATGGTTCTGCGATCTCAGGAAATAGGATTATTAATTTTTCGTGCTTTTCAAGAAAGTCTAATCCTATTTTAGTCGTTTTATATAGTCCAGTAATTTTTGAATATTCGATAAGACCTGTATTCATAACCAAGGATATATATCGAATAACTTGAGAGTGAGATATTGATGCTTTATTCATGATAGTAGTTTGATATTCCCACTTATCTTTTGCACTACGAAGAATCGACGCAATTACTTCGATATCTGCCCGTTTTTTCATTTAATTTACGATTTCCCCCATTTCAATTTGTTTTACAACACTTAATTAACTAATAAAAAAACATTTGACAACTAATCAAGACCTATTTGTTTGAAAATTTATAACAATTTCCTTATCTTCAATAAGTAACACCTCAGTAACTCATAATCTTCTTCATTTACAAAGTATCAGACGGCTCTTCCTATACTTCATCGGCGTATGTATAGTTATCATTACTAAATGTTAATAAAAACATTTTGTAATTATCCTAAATCTTTAAAATTAAGTATACGACATCTCCAGTTTTATTATTCAAGGATTCATCTATCTAATTATTGTACTAAAAGAGTGAAAGGAGCGAACCTTCTATTATTGAAAACTTCCTGCAGAAAAACTAAAGAATTAAGTTTTGGCCAGCGATAGAAGCTGCCGGAATCTGCAATAAAAGATTGAATCTATTGGAAGATGTAACATGGAGACAGTTAAGTAAATTTATGAAAGTAAATCATAAGAGGGTAATATTTCACTAAATTCCTAAAGAGGTTTCAATAAGAATTTCCAGTTGAAGGTTCAGTATTTAACTTTCAATTGCAATTATGAAAGTCTATAATAATATTCTGGAATTAATGATTCAAGTTGTTATTTTCATATATGGGAATGATTTATCTGGACCTCCTGAAAACTTGGCATATGAAGAAGCAACTAAAGATTTGATCTTGTTTCTAAATCTTAAAGAAATAATCAAACTAAATTAGGCGAATTTATAATGTTTATCACTTTGACATTTTACGAATAAATTCAATTTATCTAATTTGATTTAATTTTTAATTTGACAGATGGATACATTGGTGAATTTAACAATTTAGTAGCATTGGTAGTTACTAAAATTGGCAAATCCAATTTTATAGTACTAGACACAATAGTGTAGGAATCATAGTAATGTTGTGAAAGACTTGCAAGACAATAAAATTTCATCTAGTTTTTAATCCCAAAACTTTTGTATCCCGCGAGCAGGATTTGCCCCATAATAACGAAATAGTTATTTTGTTTGAGCCTGCGACAATTCGGTTTCTGCTAATGTGAGCCTGATAGGCTGAAAATACGGTTAGCTAAATAAGCCAACTACTACAGCCGAAAGCTCTACCAGGCTGAGCTATCGCGGGATAAATCGTTTGATATATTTATTATATATAACTGTGTCTCATCTAAAGAATTCAACACCAATAACTATATAAGAAATTTAGATATGTGTAATGAAGAGTAAGTTATAATTTTATCAGCACCTGAGCGTTTGAGGGCGGAAATTAAATTTAAGATATACATAGTTTCATCAAACAAACCAATTGTAGAGGCCGCTTTTATCATAGAATATTCCCCTGATACGATCTGAACAACTAACGGGATAGTACATATCTTTTTGATTCTATAAATGAGATCCAGGGACGACATTGCTGGTTTAATCATAACCATATTTGACCCTTCGTGAATATCGTTTTCAATTTCTCTCTGTATTTCCCTTGGATTGTGATACGGTACTTGATATGTGGATTTATCTATTTCATTGGTTGAGTGAAAAAAAGTTTCTGATCTGAAGGGCTTGTACAATGAGGAAGATTGTTTCGCAGAAAATGATAAAATTTTTATTTTATTATAACCATTGATATCTAATTTTTCTTTAATTCTTTTAACCTGGCCATCCATCATGGATGATGGTGCAACAATATCTACCCCTGCTATTGCATGACTCAGTGCAATATTGGATAATAGTTCAATTGTCAAGTCGTTATCAACTACTTTTTTTGTCTTTTTAAATAATCCACAGTGACCAGTATCGTTATATTGACAGATACATACATCAGTAATAGTCGAAATTTTGTTTCCAAAATTAGATTTTATCAACTTGAGAGATTTTTGTACTATCCCATTTTTGGAAATTGCTGCTGTACCCATAGAATTTCGTAGCCTTGGTATGCCAAAAAGAATTATAGAATGTACACCACTTTCAACAACTTCTTCTAAAGTTTGGATAATCTTATTATATGGAACTTTAAAAATTCCTGGCATAACATTTAACTCTTGAAATTTATTACTTTCATCAACAAATAAAGGAAAAATCAAATTGTTTTTAGTTAAATTACTTTTTTTTGAAAACTCATAATAATAATCATCATCATAGTGTATCATTTCTTTCTTCCTTTAATTTCCTTGTTTCGATGAATCTAATTATTTGGTATTTGATGTATTATCCATATCATCATTATTTAATGTCCATGGAAACCATCTACCAATAATCTTTCCCCAATCGATTCTAAGATATAAAAAAATTATCAATATCAATACGCTAATACTGACGCCAACTCCTATATACAAATAAATAGGATTTGTATTGTCGGAAGTTAACACTTCAACCACTGGTCTGCCTAAAATAACACTACCAAAGACAATAAATTCGTTGAGAATGAATTTTCCTGAAAAAGTAGCTATCGCAAATTTGGCTGGATTATATTTCGCTAATCCAAGTGGAATATAAACAACATCATCAGGAATAGGAGTCAATGCCGCAGCAAAGGCGGCAGGCCAACCATATTTAGACAAAAGTTTTTGGAGAGGAAGCATCCTTTTTTTAGTTTTAGTGCTCAAAATATTTCTTCCATAGTAACTGACATAAAATATTATTAATTTTGCGATTACTGCTCCTACTGCACTAAAAAGAGAGACCAAATGGGGATCAAGGTTCTGATTAATACCTGCCGCAAATAATACAGGGAAATATGGAACAGGAATAAATACAATTATGCTGGCGAAAAACGTAATAATTAAGATTCCAAAATATCGACCTACGTTGCCATATTCCTCATATCCAAAGTCAAAAAAAGTGAGTATATCATTAATGCCATCCAAATATTGAGACTCCTGTGTGTTTATATTTTGTGTAATTTAAGTCAATAATTTTCATTAAATATCCAGCTCATGGAATAATAAATTCCAGATATCATACTTTTACTTTGGCAAGGAAATAAGTTAATATGCTTTAGCAAAAATTACCGTTTTTTTTGAATTTTCATTGCAATATATACATTTATTATCTGAAGGATATTTTTCAAATGGAATAAGTCTGATATCCGCACCTGTCTCAATTTTTATGTTATTTTCACATTCTTCTTTTTCACACCAGTCTGCCAAAATAAAGCCTCCCTTTTCATTTAATAATTTCTTCATTTCATCATAATTAGTAATTTTTACAATATTATTATTTTGTATAATCTTAGCCTTTTCGAATAAGGATTTTTGAATTTGATCCAAATAAACATGTAATGAATTGATACAGTCTTTTCGTTTAATCGACATTTTTTCTCCTGTATCTCTTCTAACAATCTCTAAATTATTATTGTTTATATCCCTCAGACCAATATTAATCCTCAGAGGTACTCCCTTAATTTCCCAGTCATTAAACTTCCAACCTGCTGTATATTCTTCTCTATCATCAACAGTTATCCTCAAATCGAAACTATTTAATTCCGCAAATAGTTTTTTAGATTCTTCAATTACTATAGCTCGATCTTTCTTCTTAAAAATTGGAACTATCACAACTTGGATAGGAGCTATCTTAGGCGGTAAAATTAAACCTTTGTTGTCACCATGGATCATAATCAACGCACCTATCAATCTCCAAGAAATTCCCCAAGAAGTTTGCCAAGCAAAATACTGTTTTGAATCTCTACCTAAAAAACGGATCTCAAAAGGTTTTGAGAAATTCTGACCTAAATTATGAGAAGTAGCCATTTGCAATGCTTTTCCATCTGGCATTAGTGATTCAAGAGTGTTAGTATATAGTGCCCCGACAAATTTTTCTCTCTCTGATTTGATCCCTTTGAGGGTTGGGATAGCCAAAAAGTTTTCAATAATAGAATGATAGTAATTTAGGATTAGCAAAACCTCTTCTTCTGCCTCTTGTTGATTTTCATGGACAGTATGGCCTTCCTGCCAGAGAAATTCTGAGTTTCTGATAAAAGGTTTGGTAGATTTAATTTCTGCCCGTAATGCTGAATTCCAAAAGTTAATTTTCAAAGGAAGATCCCTATAGCTCATTATCCATTTAGAAAAAATTTGATAGGCTAGAGTCTCGGAAGTGGGTCGGACCGCTAACTTGTCAGGTAAAATTGTATCACCTGCTTTTGTGACCCAAAATACTTCTGGAGTAAAACCTTTGAAGTGGTCCTTTTCTTTAGATAAAAGACTCTCTGGTATAAGAATGGGTAGGAACCCATTTTGATGTCCTGATTCTTTTAATTTTTTATCCAGTGATTCCTTGATAATTTCCCAAATTCGATATCCATATGGTTTAAGTACAATAAACCCCTTAACTGGTGAATAATCGATTAATCCCGCTTTAGTCACTACTTGAGTATACCATTCACTAAAATCATCTTCTTTTCTAGTTGTTATTCCTATATCTTTTAATTCTGACAAAAAAATCCCTTGATCTAAATTTAATTGTTATAATGGATCACCACGACAATACACTTGTCCCGATATTCTACTATGAAAATTCTTGCAGACGTAACATGGGATAAACGATATTTCTCTTTGAAGAACAGGACAATCTACAGACTCCATTTTCATTCTTTTTAGCATTTTAGGACTAACGCCTTTCAATTTAAGTTTTCCTTTGTCATCCATCATTCCTATACTCTTTAATTCATTTTTGACATCGTCACTTAGTTTCATTGTTTTATCTGATAATTTTATCGGTACGATAAATTTTGTATTGGAATCATTAATAGAATTAGGCTCACTCATATCTTTAGTTTTTAATGATAGAATATATGATGTTTCCTATACTATAAAAAACTAAAGATAAATTACTTTAGTAATAGATATTATAGTGATGAATTCAGAAATTTCAATTTCTATCAAAGATAGTCCAATATCTGAAATTCTTGAAAAATGCCTAGAAAATAAGAGCATCTCAAAAGATGATGCCCTTTGCCTTTTGGAGTCTAAAGATATTATATCTATTTTGAAACTTTCCTCCTTATTAAAAACAAGGTTTAAAAAAGACGTTATTACTTATTCTAGAAAAATCTTTATTAATATAACTAATCTATGTAGAGATTTTTGTTCATATTGTACGTATAGAAAAAATCCATTCGAATCGTCTACAGTTATGATGAAGCCTACTGAGATAATTAAATTAGCAAAAATTGGAAAAAAATTTCATTGTACTGAAGCTTTGATTGTTGCTGGAGAGAGGCCGGAAGATAGATACAAAGAAGCAAGGGAATGGCTAGGACAATTTGGATATAATTCATTGGTAGAATATGTAGTCGATATATCTGAAAAAATTGTTAAAGACACTGGCTTATTGCCTCATTCTAATCTTGGGAATATTACAAGAGATGAAATGAAATTATTGAAGACATATAATGTAAGTCTAGGTTTAATGCTCGAATCTTCAAGTGAAAGGTTGAGTGAAAAAGGTATGCCACATGAATTTGCCTCTAGTAAAAAACCTAGCAATAGGATCGAAGTAGTTAAGAACGCTGGAAGAATGAAAATACCATTAACCACTGGGCTATTGATAGGGATCGGGCAAACCGAAGACGAAATAATTAATGATTTATTTCTCTTGAAAACTATCAATATGGAATTCAATAATATCCAAGAGATAATTTTACAGAATTTTCAGCCCAAAATAAATACGCGTATGAAAGATTTTCCTTCTCCAACTAACGATTACTTCTTAAAAATAGTATCTATTGCACGAATAATAATGCCTGAAATGAATATTCAAATTCCACCTAACCTATCTCCAACAAGTTACAGTTCATTCATCGATGCCGGAATTAATGATTGGGGAGGAATTTCACCCATAACAATTGATCATGTTAATCCTGAATTTCAGTGGCCAAATATAAAAAAGTTACAGTATATAACCGAATTAATGCATCAACGACTTAGGGCAAGGTTACCTGTATATCCTGAGTTTATAGACAAACATGACTTTATATCTCCTCAATTAAGAAATTACGTAGAAAACTTTATTGGATTTGATAGACTAGTCAAAGAGGGATATTTAGATGAATTTAGATAGCATAATAAAAAATCTAGATCCCGTAGTTTCGAATATATTGAATAAAGTACTCGATGGAAATAACATAACTCAAGATGAAACAGTAGAACTATTCAATTCTAGAGGAATGGAATTGAATATGATTGCTTTTGTTGCTAATCATCTTTGTAAAAGAAAAACAGGAGACATTGTAACCTATGTCATAAATCGAAATATAAATTTCACAAATGTATGCATCAAAAGATGTGGTTTTTGTGCTTTTAGTCGAGATTTCAGAGAAGATGAAGGATACTTTTTACCTATTGAAGAAATAGTAAGAAGAGCAAAAGAGGCCGAAAAATTGGGTGCAACTGAGGTATGTATTCAAGCTGGCCTTCCTCCGAAAATGGACGGCATGTTATATGTAAATATATGCAAAGCTATTAAAAAAGAGCTGCCTAATATTCATATTCATGCTTTTTCACCTGAAGAAATTCTATATGGTGCGAAAAGAGCCAATTATTCAGTCCAAGATTATTTAAAAATGCTTAAAGAGGCAGGTTTAGGAAGTATTCCTGGAACTGCTGCTGAAATATTGGATCAAAAAATTAGAGATAAAATTTCCCCAGGAAGAATAAGTGTAAAAGACTGGATAAAAGTTGTTAAATGTGCTCATTCAATTGGAATTAGTTCAACTTCTACTATCATGTATGGCCATATAGAAAATTATACACATATTACCAAACATCTTAGCATACTAAAAGACATTCAAAAAGAAACTGGAGGGTTTACAGAATTTGTCCCATTGAGTTTTGTTCATACGGAAGCACCAATGTATAATAGAAATCTTATCGACGGTATTAGAAATGGACCAACTGGAGTTGAAGTATTAAAAATGCATGCCATTGCAAGAATTTATTTAAATAACAATATAGACAATATTCAAGTTTCATGGGTCAAAGAGGGACCAAGAATGGGACAGATCTTGTTAGAATCAGGTGCTAATGATTTTGGTGGAACTTTGATTAACGAAAGCATTTCAACATCTGCAGGTGCATCATTCGGCCAGCTATTGAAACCTAAGATGATTAGAAATTTAATACATAAGATGGGCAAAATACCTGCTCAAAGAAAATCAGATTATCAAATTATTAAAACATTCTCAAGTGATAATTTCTTTGATGAAGAAATGCTTGATAAATCTAATCCAGAAGATTTTGGGTCATATAAAGAATTAATAAAATTGGATCATTTTAGATTCAAAAAAACTTGATATAGATTATTCTTTATTATAATCTATGTTTAAGAAAACTTGATAAATTATTTTATTGGTAAGATTTATCAATAGTAAACTCCGACCATTAAATTTGTATCTATTAATGTCAAACACATTGGAAAAGACCTATAAATGGAAAACATTAGAGCATAACGGAGTAGCTTTTCCTCCTAATTACATTTTAAAAGGTATTAGTATTAAGATAAATAATGAAAGATTAGCACTTAATAACGAACAAGAAGAAATAGTCTATGCATGGGCTAAAAAGAAGGATACCCATTATATTAAAGATGTTATTTTTCAAAATAATTTCATGAATGATTTTAAAAAAGTATTACCAACTAGATTCCACAATATGAATTATATAAATGAAATTGATTTTTCAGAAGCCTTTAGCCTCGTTGATGAGGAAATTAAACACAAAATAAGAGAGAAAGAAACAATCCAAAGTTTAAGTAAAGAAGAAAAGAAGAAGTTATTAGATGTAAAAAAACAAGAAAGAGAAAGACTAAAGAATTTTTATGGAAAGGCGTATGTTGATGGATTAGAAGTAGAAGTTGCCAACTGGTTAGTAGAACCTCCTGGTTTATTCATGGGAAGAGGATTACATCCACTTCGGGGAAGATGGAAACCAAGAGTGGTTCCTCAGGATGTTATTTTGAATTTAGGTGAAGACGTACCTGTTCCTGAGGGGACATGGAAAAATATAGTTCATGATCATTCATCAACGTGGTTAGCAACTTGGACAGAAAAATTGACTGACAAGAGAAAATATGTTTGGTTACATGATTCAGCTTTTTTAAGACAAAATAATGATAAAGAAAAATACGACAAAGCTAAAAACCTCGAAAAATATGCAAACATGGTTCAGAAAGAGATCATAAACAGAATGATTACGTCAAAAGATGTAAATCAACGTAAAATAGCAACAGTTTGTTATTTGATCCTTAAATTAGCTATGAGAGTAGGTGATGAAAAAGATAAAGATGAAGCAGATACTGTGGGTGCTTCTACATTGAGAGTGGAACATGTAAAATTTCCAGAAAAAGATGGTAAGAAGTATATCGAACTTAATTTTTTAGGAAAAGATAGTGTCCCATGGCAAAAAACGTTGGAAATAAATTCAGAAGACACGAGAGGCTTATATAATAATCTTCTGTTGTTTATGAGAGACAAAGGACACAATAGTGAAATTTTTGATAACATTAATTCCTCGAAGGTTAACGCATTTTTAAGAAAAATAGATACAAAAAAAGTGCCAGGTTTAACTGCAAAAGTATTTAGGACTTACCTTGCAACAAAAATAGTAAAAGAAGCCTTAAAAAATCCACCTCTTAATGTAAATTCAGAATCATCAGAACCTAAAAAAATTTATGTAGCCAAAATTGCAAATCTAAAAGCAGCGATCGCTTGTAATCATAAGAAAGGAATTGATCCAAATAACCCTGCGAGTAAGAAGGCATTAGAAAGATTTGCAGAATCGATAACCAAAAAGGAAGAGGCAATTAAAAAAATAAATAATGATATATTGTCTAATAATTGGAATACAGAAAAACAGAAAAACAAACTAAAATATAGAATGGAGAAAATTCAGTACCAGTTAAAACTACAAAAAGAAACTCGTGATTATAATTTGGGTACGTCTTTAAGAAATTATATTGATCCTAGGATCATGAAAACTTGGTTAGATTATGTAGGGCTAGATTGGAAAAAGGTTTATACTACTACTTTACAGCGAAAATTTAGATGGATTGAATTATCATATAGGTAATTTGACTTAAAATATTGAAATCTTTTATTATTTAATTTATATTAAAAATAGAAAAGCTACAGTATTTTTTATTCGTTATTAATTTAAAAAGTTTGAGAAATTAAAATATTAATAGAATATATATAACATTTGAAATAACAGGAATGAAACGCTGCTGAGCTTGCCGGAGTGGCTCAGCTTGGTTAGAGCGTTCGACTCATAATCGAAAGGTCGCGGGCTCGAATCCCGCCTCCGGCATTGGGTCTACTTATATTCTGCGACAACAAGAAATATGAATAAAGATAAAACTAATTGAAGAATTCTGTTGTTCTCAGAAAATATAAAAAAACTAATATATTATATTTAGTATTTTCATTCTCGACGTGATGAAATATCATTAAATTAGATAACTTGAAGTCATATTATTTATATAACTGAAATAGCGGATAGTGAAAATGGATAAAACAGGTTGATACCAAAAAGTAAAAAATTTGTATTATTAATAGTTATATTTATAATTTTATCTTTTTTAGTTACTGTTAAAGCAACAAATAACATTGATAATTTAATCTCTGATTTTTTCTTTCAACTAGGAGGAAATCCTACTATGGATATGTTTATGATTATTGTCTCTTCAATAGGTGACTTATTTACTATGTTAATTATAGGAATGATCTTAACTGTAATAAAAAGAACGAGAAAAATTGGCTTGATTTTTCTAATATCCATTGTAGTCCTATCTATATCTATAATGTATCTTAAACCCTTAATTAATCGGACATCACCTCTCGAACACTATATTCCGCAATATCAGGTACCTGCCAACTATACTATTGAAAAAGATAGCATGATGCCCTTTGCACAAAATTTATCCTTTCCCTCAAATCATGTTGCACGGAATACTGCTTTTATAATAATTATTGGATATTGGTTTAGTTTTGTTAAAAACAATACATGGCTTGGAAAATTATTATGGACCTTTCCTGTATTGATAGGTTTGAGTAGACTATACCTTCTCTATAATTATTTTTTTGACATATTAGGAGGAGTATTATACGGCATGATAATTGCAGTAGCCCTCGTTAACGTATTGAAATTGAAGGAGTCATTTACAACAAATAAATTTAACACCTAGAAAATCATCCTTATGCATTTTTTGTATATTCAGAGTTTATTATAATCCATCCAAAATGTTTTGTATCATGGATATATCTAATTTCTCTCATCTTTGTTTTTATTTTTCGTTGTCTCAATTGAGAAGTAAATTCAGATTGAAGAGTATAGCCAATTTTTCTTGCTAAGTTATTATTGTCTTCTTTTCTTGGTAATAGAATTCTATAACTAAAATCATTAGTGCTTAATAATTTATGGTAATCAAGGATCATGGTATCACAGACAGATTTTACTTGTTCTAAATTATCTAGTACCAGAGTTTTTTTTACTGGAAAATCTCTCCAAAATGAAGAACTTGACATAAGGAAAGGATAATTTAGTTTTCAAAAAAGATTATGATTTAAATTAAAACAACTTTAGAAAAGATTAGAATCTTTTTCCATTTCTTCAGCTGTATTAGGCTCTTTGTCAGTATAATATTTGACCATTCCCATCTTTAAGACCTTTAAAGATAGTAAGGCACATTTTATCCTTGCAGGGCCTAAGTTAGTTAATCCAATATTTTCTAATATGTCATCTTTGGATATATCTTTAGCTGTAGTCAAAGGCTTATCCATAACCATCTCAGTTAGCATAGATGCACTAGCTTGGCTAATAGCACATCCCTTGCCATCGAATTTAATATCTTTAATTTGTCCTTCTACTACATTGAGATAAATATCAATTTGATCACCACATAGGGGATTGCTATCGTGGATGACAACATCTGCATTATCAATCTTTCCTTTATTTCTAGGATTTCGATAATGATCTAGAATAATTTCTCTATAAATATCATCACTCAAAGTTGAAACAGTCTAATAGCTTCGCCTAACGCATTAATAAAGATATTGATCTCTTCTTTCGTATTGTAAATATAGAAACTAATCCTGGATGTTGCAGATACATCTAGCTTTTCCATTAACACTTGGGCACAATGGTGACCAGAACGAATTGCAATGGCGTGTTCATTTAAAATAGTAGCCAAATCATGAGGATGGATATCACCTAAATTAAAGGATATAATTCCTCCACGGTTTTGTAGGTTAATATCTCCGTATAGTTTCATTTGTTTAAGTTCAGACATCTTTTCTATTGCGTATTTTGTTAACTCAATTTCATGGTTTCTGATATGATCCATCCCTATTTCATTCAGATAATCTAAAGCAGAACTAAAACCAATAACATCAGCTATATTTGGAGTACCTGCCTCAAATTTATAAGGTAAATCATTAAAGAATGTGTTTTCTTTATGTACTTCTTTAATCATATCACCTCCACATAAAAATGGGTCCATTTCTTCTAGGATTTTTTTTTTCCCATACAAAATTCCAACTCCTGTGGGTCCTAACATTTTATGAGCGGAAAAAGCGAGAAAGTCACAATCCAGAGAGGTGACATCTGTTGTTAAATGAGGAACAGACTGAGCACCATCAACAAATACAGGAATGTTATAAGTATGGGCTAAGTCTATGATCTTCTTGATTGGTATAATATTGCCAAGTGCATTAGACATATGACATAAAGAAATTAATTTGGCATTATTATGATTATTAAGATAAAATTCTAATTCATTTAAGTTTAAATTGCCAGTTTCATCAATTTTTAAATATTTTATTTCGGCATTTTTTTCTTTCGCTAATATTTGCCAAGGAACAATATTGCTATGATGTTCTTGTTCGGATAGAATTATTAGGTCTCCTTTTTTAATATTCTGTCTACCCCAACTGTAGGATACTAAATTTATTGCTTCAGTAGCATTGCGAGTAAAAATTATTTCTTGAGGAGAATTTGCATTGATAAACTTACATACTTTTTTTCTTGTTAATTCATAAGCATTAGTAGCTTCTTCTGCTATATCATAAACAGCTCTATGTATATTAGAATTATATAAAGAATAATAATCCACGATTTTATTTATAACTGATAATGGTTTTTGGGTGGTTGATGCATTATCGAGATACACGAATGGCTTGCCATTAATTTTGCGAGTCAGAATTGGAAAATCTTTACGTATTTTATTCGTTTCCAACTCGGATGATTGCATTATACTAATTATTATTATTATAGCAGTAAATATAAATGGATGGAAGGAAAATAAAAATTGCCATTATTTCTCATAGTAATATCTTGGATAACTTGTAATATTACCTTTTCTTGCTGGTCCAATACGTTCCTCCTTCTTTTTTCCATTTTAAGTAATCGTGTATCAAAAGTTTGTGATCAAATGCAATTTCTATTTCATCTATTTTATTAATTGGAATCCATGAAATTTCGTGGGCGTCATCGCGTGCAGTAGGGATTCCTCTTATGACTAATACTATAAAGACAACGGTCATTATGTGTCCCCTTGGATCTCTGGTTGGGTCAGAATATACCCCTAGAATGTCAATCGGATGAACCTCTAATGATGTTTCTTCATACACTTCTCTAACAATAGCATCTTCGATGGTTTCTCCTTCATTTACAAAACCTCCAGGTAATGCAAATTGATTTTTAAATGGATAGTTCTTTCGCTTGACGAATAATAGTGAAGAAGACTTTTGAATAATAGCATCAACCGTAGGAACAGGATTTTTATAGACTTTCAAGAGCTTCTCTCATTGACAATTGAAAATAATATATATGTTTAACCAAATTATTTATACATGCAGTTATTATGGAGAGAACCTTGGTTAAAACCCTTGATAGATTACGATATTGATTCTGAAAATTGTAGCTTATGTAAAGGAAAATTCGACGATATATCTTTCGTCACCTCATGTGAATTCTGTGTTATAGGTATTATGCATGACAAATGTGCTAATTTACACATATTAGAAAGTCATATATCCGAATTAAATACAAAAATCTTACAACATAAAGAGAAACCACTACATGATTTTCAATAAAATTCTTTTTTATAATAATTATTAATTATCGGCTGTGTAGAAACCATCACCATAACAACCAACTTCACTATTCTGTGAACATTGTATGCTATACATCTCAAAATCAGTTCCCTGTTCTGCATTCTTATCAGCCTGGATGTAATATGTTCCCCCAAATAACCTCTTTATGACTGATACAATAGTTTCATCTTTGTTACTCTGGTTGTACAGAATCTTGTTGTATCCACGTTTCATTACCTTTCTGTATCTGCCATGAGTCTTCCATATTGGTACATCTTCATATCTTGCAGGCATGATACTCAATCCATGTAGTTTCTTTATTACAAGGACATGGTTATCTTCGCTGTCATATGCTTTATCTGCAACAACTACAGATAATGATTTTATTTTTGATATTCTTGTCACAATCGGCTTGAAGTCTATGTTATCATGTCGTGGTGGAGCTCGTCTTACCTTGATGTTACAGACTATTTGTTTTAGAACATCTGCGCCAATAGATAATTTAGCATATTTCTTTCTCAATTTGGCTCTATCTGTATAGTATTCTGATGCATGTGTTACCTTGAATCCAGTTGAATCTAATCCAGCAAATATGTGTCTTGTACCTGTAAAGAGGATAAAAGATGAAATTATCCTTTCTAATAACACTATAATGATTCTATCAGTGAATTTCTGTAATGTTGTATAATGTGGTATCTTGGACAACTGGAGAAACAACCTCAAATAGTATGCTTCAACAAGCCAGTCTGTAAACATCCTATAACTCTTACCTTCATATTGCCTTATTGTAACAAGTACAATGTGTTGCCATACTGTGTAAATGTGATTGCTCTTTCTATGCAAGTATAATGGAATACGACAATGTTTGAGAATACGTAATAGTTGATCTGCTAATCTAACATATTTTGATTGTTGTTGTTAATCAATAATTAATGGTAAAATGTTGCTAGTTATGGATGGTTTATAGAGCCTTAATTATCTACAAGTTGTTTTATCTGATTCTCCTTATCAATATCGATGTTATTATAACAAAAATTTCAAGTTAAAATTAAGTCAAAAATCCTTTAGATTTTTGGCATTCACTTTGAATTTTTTTTCTTGAACCTTTTTTCTTAGTTGAGGGGTAGATGATATTAGATTTTTAGTATATTCATTTTTTGGAGCAAAAATAATTTCTTTGGTTGTGTTAAACTCGATGATTTTTCCTGCGAACATAATTCCTATTTTGTCTACCAATGCAGAAATTAAAGCAAGATCATGAGAAATTAAAATTATACTTATTCCTTTTTCTTTAAGCTTTTTCAATACCTTAATTATTTGTGCCTGAACAAGAACATCTAACGCCGTAGTCGGTTCATCAGCAATAATAATATCTGGTTCAAGCAATAACGCTAAAGCAATAACAACTCTTTGTTTCATACCTCCACTTAATTCATGAGGATATTTTTGAAGAACAGATTTCTCTAATCCCACATTTTCTAGAATTGTTATTACTTTATTATTATCATATAATTGACCGTGGGATTCAAATAGATCTTTAAACTGGGATTTTATTGGATAAACAGGATCTAATGAATTTAGCGCTCCTTGAAAAATAATAGAAATTTTCTTCCATCTAATTTTTGAATCAAATTCTTTATCTGATAACTTTGTTATTTCTTCTCCATCTAAAAAAATTCTACCTCCTGTAATTTTACCAGGAGGTGATATATTTCTCATTATTGCAGAAACCATTGTACTTTTTCCACATCCTGATTCTCCAGCAATCCCAAGCGATTCACATGATTTTAATTCGATAGATACATTATCAACTGCGTTAATATTTTTATTATGTAAAAAATAGGAGACACTTAGACCAGTTATGAGTAACTTATTTTCTAACAAATCTAATACTTATCAACCCTGAATAAATATATTTTCAATTTTTAGTGCATTTGAGCTATATATATATGGACCAACAAGCATTATTGATCGAGAATAGTTGAAAACTCCTATTTGTTCTTTTGATGCTAAAACAGGAATTTTATGTTCAAGATGTGAATCCAAATTAAAAACTGGTCACCTGACAGGAGGAGATATTGAGGCTTCGATGAAATTGACTGTATTAGCTGATAAAAACAATATAATTGATAAATTTGTACTAGTAGGAGCTCACAAAATTGATGAAGAACTAGTGCTAATACTCCCCACTTCAGATATTAGTATATTACGTTCAAATTTGGAATTATTAAATTATATAAAAAAGGAGTTTAACAACGGTGTTTGGTTCATTGAAAGTGGTGCAACGGAGAGAAGATTTATTGAAAATTTAATATTCCCAGTTAAGATTGCTTCCATCAATTTAGTCTGGCTTCCTGATGGGAACAAACTGACAAAAATAATAATCTCTAACAAGAAAAATCAAAATATAAAAATTAACACCAATCTAATTACTAAAATTGCAAAAGAAATGAGAAATATAGAATTACTTGTCGAGTATATCGATTAAGTATACTAAATATGGAAAAAATGAAATAAACCATATTCGATATAGATTTAATTGAAAGAAAAGCTTAAAAGAACAAATTTTGCTAAAGAATTAAGAGAAGATATTATTGGACAGAAAGTAAATGTTGCCGGCTGGATTGAAGACATTCGCGATATTGGAAAAATAATCTTCTTAGTAATTAGAGATATAACAGGTCCAATTCAAGTAATAGTTGATCCAGAAAAGTTCTCCCAAGTTAGGGATATACCTAGACAAAGCTCTATCATACTTTCTGGAACAATACAAAGAAGCAAAGCAAAAGAGATGAAAGTAGAGCTTAAATTAGAAGAGATTGGAGAAATCTATTACTCTAAACATCCCCTTCCGATCGACCCAACTGGACGATTAGAGTCATCAATTGATAAGAGGTTGAATGCAAGGGCATTAGACTTGAGAAATGAAAATGTTTCTAAATTATTTGTTATAAGATCTCATGCTTTAGAAATTGTAAGACAAACTTTACGAGAGATGGCATTTCTTGAAGTTAATACTCCTAAAATTATTGGAAGTGCAAGCGAAGGAGGTGCAAATTTATTTGAATTTGATTATTTTAAAAATAAGGCATATCTAGCACAAAGTCCTCAGCTCTATAAAGAACAACTGATATTGGCATTAGATCGTGTCTTTGAAATCGCTCCATATTTTAGAGCAGAGAATTCTAATACTGTAAGGCATTTAACTGAATTTTATAGTGTAGATATTGAAGGAGCTTTTTTAGACTATTATGATATCATGGAAATAATGGAGCGATTAATAAAAAATGTTATAATAGGTATACACAATTTAGGTTATCTAGATTTTAAAACAAATGAATTTGTAAAAAAGGCTATAGAGACTAAATTCGAAAGACTAACCTATCAAGCCTGCATTCAAGAACTAAAGGAAAATGGTGAAAATGTTGTATATGGGGACGATTTATCAGATTTATCTTTACGAAAATTAGGTGATTTACATCCCGGTTTTTATTTTATAACTGAATGGCCTCTAAAGTTAAAACCATTTTATATTCTTGAAAACGAAAATGATCATTTTCTCTCTGATTCATTTGACTTGCAACTTGGTTATCTAGAATTAATATCAGGGGGATCACGACAATATGATCCACATAAGATTAGAAATAGATTAGCAGACCAGGGCCTTCAACCAGATAATTTTTCAGAGCATTTAAAGGTATTTGATTGGGGAATGCCACCCCACGCCGGATGTGGTCTCGGTCTAGATAGATTAATCATGAGTTTAACGGGATCGGTGAATATAAGAGAAGTTGTCCTATATCCAAGAGACCCAGATAGGATTAGTCCTTAATAAAACATATACTAATTTCTTTAAGATGGTCGAATTTATCAAATATAAATGCTTTAAAGTTATTTAACGAAGTAGAGTAAATTATCCAAATAACTGGATTAAGCAGCATAAAAATTTGATCAGTTTTGGAAGGGAGAAGTTTAGATGGGTGTGAATGAAAAATTGAAATAACATCTAGTTCTGATAATCTAGCTGTATTATATGCATTATAGAGATCGTCAGGATTAATATTAAATGCAACCGAAGAATGCAATGAGTTAGTCATTGGCAATATAGATTTAACAATAGATTTGGTATCGACTCTCTTTCCTAACAATATAGCGCAAGATTCGTTTGGTAATGAGCTAATTGCTAATTTTGTGAGCGCGTTCAAATGGCTATTATATAATAATATTAATTCCTTATTCATTAGATTCAGAGCATAAGTGTCCTTTATATTTATAGAAAAAAATGAAACTCGTTACTAGCAGTAATAATAATTCATCAATATCAAAAAAACAGATAAGGTAAACCCATCATATTAATTTGCGATATCAATTTAATTGTTGTTCTTAATATATAAAAGAAATTATTCTAATTGAAATTTTCCTTTCATATAGGGATGTATCGTACAGAAATAATCATATTCCTTTTCTTTAAGATCTGCACGTAAAAGAGTATAATTAGCACTTCCCATTATTATAGACGAGTCAAATGATTTACCATCATCCTTTAAACTAGTTACGGTATGAGGTACATTATCTTGGTTTATCCAATTAATACCCACAAATTCTTTCTTAACCGCTAACACATCAGGATCAAAATCTGGATTACCTTGGGCTGAAGAACCAGCAAGAATATTCACTTTAGCTAGTTTTGTGATATCGATATTTGTAACCGGTTTTAAATCAGCTGTTGTAAGATCCTTTGTTTCTTCTGACTCAGCTTCGGGATTTTGAAGCTGGTTTCCAACCGTGGAAAACGAAACGATACCAATAATAACTGCAACAACAAATGAGGCCAGATAAAGTTTTACTTTTGAACTATTTCTGTATATTCCAAGAATTACTGCAGCGGCGGTTACTGAAACAAGTATTAATACTCCAATGTAAACAAATATTGTAGGTGTCTGTCCACTTGAATAGACAGCTCCAACCAATCCTATTATAACTAAGATTCCTAACGTTATAAAAGAACCGAGTTTAGCTTTCCTAGAAGAAGGAAATCCGTCCTTAAAAATACCAGGAGCTAAAAATATTAGACCTATTAAAAGCGTCAGCAGCGAAACAGCATGCATCCCATCAAGAAATGTTTTGGCAATACCAGATAACGCGACGAATACTCCTACAATTCCTAGAGAGGTCAATCCTATGCCTGGCGTTAACAAATCCCAGTCTGCCATGCTTTGTATTTTGGAGAATTTCGCTATAATTTTAACCTTTTCAACCAATGATAAATTTATAAATTTCCTTGGGAATTGAAAGTTAGCAGTAGAACGAATAAAATAAATCCAAGATATGTAAAACAATTTTGGAGATCCAATGCAGTGGATATAAAATCATATATTGAAGTTTCAAAACCTCGTATTGTAGTAGTATTAGTAATAACAGCAATAACTTCTTTGCTAGGTGCAACTCGATTCGATAGTACACCAAATATTCCTTGGGATGTTTCTTTCTGGCAAGTTGGTTTTTTACTTCTGGCTGGTGCACTTGCTTCTATGGGTTCTAGCGCATTAAACCAATACTATGATAGAGATATTGATAAATCCATGGTACGAACATCAAAGAGGCCAATTCCATCAGGTGAATTATCTTCGAAGACTGTTTTAGTTTATGGTCTTTCTCTGAGTATTATTTCGGTGGTAATTGCTTGGTTAACATTAAATCCTGTAGCTACTTTTATGATTGCATTAGGAATATTTTTTTATGTTATAATATATACAGTATGGCTTAAGAGGTCAAATTCTGCTAATATAGTAATTGGAGGATTTGCTGGAAGTGCTGCATCTATGGCAGGATGGGCGACTACAACTGGCTCGATTGATTTAACAGGATTCTTGGTCGGTTGGCTTGTCTTCATGTGGACTCCCCCTCATTTTTGGTGTCTTGCAATAAAAATGAGAGAAGAGTATGCCAGTGCCAAGATTCCCATGTTGCCAGTTTTAATAGGAAATGAAAGAACTGCCAAATATATCTTCATTAACACTGCTATATTGCTTCCATTTTCTATTTCCTTATACTTTTTTGGACTAGGTCTTTTATATACTTCTATAGCCTTAATTTCAGGAACTCTGATGCTCATTTATCATTATAAATTAACTAAGAATCCTACTCCAGAATTTGCATGGAAAGCATACAAAGTAACTGCTCCATATCTTGTCATAATCTTTATTGCAGTAGCTGTAGATGCACTATTCTACTATAGGATTTAAGGGAGTAGTCAGAAGTAGCTCTTAACTACTCAATCATTTTATTAACTCTATCCGTCTTTTATCTTTCGAGATCCATGAGACCCTCAAAAGCCCATATATTTCGAGATCCAATAATATCTTGTTAATTTCAGCACTATCCAATTCTATTCCTTCTTTGGATAAGAGTGAACTTAATTCTGAATCAGTTAAAGTGTTGGATTGTTTTATTTTTTCATAAACAATATTTCTTATTGGATATCTCAAACTAATTAAACTAGCTTTGGCAATTATATTAAAATATCTCTAGGATGAAAATAGGTGGTTACTTAATATTTACTGATTTTCTACTTATATTCACTACTTGAATTTCACTAACTCCCTCAGTTTTTTTAATATATTCTTCCAAGGAATCCATTTGGCCTTCTTCGTCGTTTAAACTAAAATCACATATTAAAGAGTTAAGTCCAAAAGCAATAGGTTCTTTTCCATATCTTTCTATTCCCATTCCAGTTGGTATACTCGACTTTAATTTGGTAATTACTTGATCGAGATCTGTGTCTGCTTCTGACGGCAGGATTTTAATTCGAGCAACTAATCGTGACAATTTATGGACCTTCAAAACTACAGTTAACACATTTATACAATCTGGCGAATTCTCTACAGCTTTGACATCTCCATAATAGTACATAACCACAATTAGGACAATAAAATTTTACACATTCATCATTTGGCATAATAGGTCTATTACATGATGAACAAACAGGCAATTGCAACGTTGACATTTTAAATCTATTGGAAAAATAACCGAATTTATATTTTGCTTAATTTAGAAGATGTCTAAATTCATTCCCTAATAACGTACTTATCAATTTGATAGCCTTTTTTGATCCCAAAATCTTTGATAGAGCAAAGCTATGAAAATCAAAATTTGCTGACCTTGATATTTCTAAAATATCGGAATCAGAAATAATAGAAAATATTGCATCAATTGACTTGTTGTCCAATCTTTCCATTATCTTTCTAAAAAAGAGCATTCTTTGGAACTCTTTACCAAATATTGAAAACCATTCCTTCTCATAGTCAATACCCAGTGATTTAATCATCGATTTTTTATTTAGTGCAATATGATTTCCACCCAAAATTCCACCCATTCCGCAAGAAAAAATACCACCAGCAGTTGTAGGTTTTGTTTGGCCTGCTGCATCTCCAACAATTACTGTATTATCAAATACAAATTTTTTTAATGGGCCGCCTATCCAAACTGGTGCATAAATTTTACGTATAATAGAATATTTAGAACCAAAGCTCTCGATAAATGATTCAACGGTTTGTAAAGGGTTTATTTTTCTCCCTGCGACTCCAAACTTGCCTTTGCCATTACCACTCGGAATTATCCATGCAAAGAAATCAGGATATTTTTCCTTGTCAAATTTCACTAGTATCTCGTTTGGACGTATCCAATCTGCATAAATTTCATATTGGGCAGATTGCAATACACCATCTCTAGTGTGATTATTAATAAGAGAAGTGATACCTCTTGCATCAATAAAAAACTGGGAATAGTAAATATTATCTTTAGTTTTGATTTTGAACTCTTTTTTAGAGCTATCATAATTCACTGACATCACTAGGCTTCGAGTTCTTATTTCACTCCCTAATTTCTGAGCCTGAAATGCAACTTGTTTGTCAAGTTCCCTTCTGTCTAAAACTATTATTTTTTCTCTATTTGTACAGACTTCAAATCCTTGGTTGGATGAGACAATTTTTGCTTTATTTACCTCAGTTAAAATTGCCTTACTCGAAGGAATTATTCCTAATTGTTTTAATCCCTCAAGACTAACTAAACCGCCACAATGTTCCGGAGTGCCAACTTCATAATCTTCTTCTAATACTGCAACAGAAAGACCAAATTTTGAAATTTCCCTAGCGCATAATAATCCAGAAATGCTACCACCTACAACTATGGAATCAAATTTTTTTTCCATGATAATATCCAATTATTTTAATACAAATAATTAAAATGTATTTTTAATGGAATTAAAACAAGTCATAATAGTAAGAAAAGATTTGAAAATGGGTAGTGGTAAGTTGGCTGCACAGGTTGCCCATGCGGCTATATTATCAAGCGAAAGAGCACGAAATAGAAATATGGAATGGTTTAAAGGATGGTTCGAAGGGGGACAACCTAAAATAGTTTTAAAAGTTAACTCATTAGAAGATTTAGAGAAAATTAACAAGTTAGGTCAATTCAATAATTTACCGACTGCCATTGTTAGAGATGCTGGATTAACCCAATTGGAGGCTGGTACTGCTACTTGTGTTGGTATTGGTCCTGCACCAGATTATTTAATAGATAAGATTACAGGTGGATTGAAACTACTTTAATAAAATCATTTTGTTAATGTCTCTATAAAGTTAAATGTATATTAGTATGAGATTTTAATATTATACCGAATCCTCACATAATAATAAATTTAAGGCTTATTAGTTAGTTAACATTTATTAACACAAATATTTATTTTCATTCCCACATTATTAATTAATACTATTTGCGCAAGAGAAAAAAAAATTCCATCCATAATTCCCAAATTACTTTAGACGAATTTTTAATTAAAAAATTTAAAGAAAAGATAGATAAAGTCCTTCTAATTAGCAATAAGAATAATCATCCTATTGTTTTGTATCGAAGAACTATTGAGGAAAATGAAGTAAGCATTGAGGAAGAAATAGCTACTGTTTCAGAAAAATATGTAGTAGTTCAAATTTTTACTCACGGTGGATATCTACCTGTGTTATTTAGAGAACAACATATCTTTACTTCTGATGAGTTTCCTTATTGGATTATAAAAAGAAGTCGTAATATGGTATTACATTGCTTGGAAAATATTGATGAATTTATAAATAATTATAACAATGGGGATTTTGACCTTTGAAAAAGACTAGGTAACTAATCGCTATTATTTATTATAATTATTTAGTAGTTAATGAAAGTTTTATAGCTATGAATGTCTTATTTTAATAACTTGTTAAATTTAGGATAAATAGAATCTACAGTTATTGTCATGTACTAGTTGTATTTGATTTATTAGTTTCAGGTAAGAAATACTTCCAAGGCAATTGAACATCTCATAGTGAGAAGTTGTGTTACTTTTTGAAATTGGATACAAATGTGAGGATCAAATCCAGTTTCCCAAGAGAATGATAAGAATTTCTGAAGATAAGCGATGAGACTATTGTTCCAGATTGGCAATAATCATACATGGGTTTGGATCTGCATTGAACCAGTAAACCAAGACTATACTTTGTATTCATGTTTCTAATATACTAAATATGCTTATTATGCCATATTTGTTTGGAATCAATAGTTGAAAACTATTGTCGAAATATTCAGATTATAAAACATAGTATCCAGAAGCATGTCTTTTCCTTGATTTAAAAATAGCCTGAATTCACTATTGGAAAAGAGTTTGATAGAAAGAATGATGTAGTAATTAAGGACAGAACTTAATCTTTTGATGGTCAATATCCTGATAATGATAATGAAAATAAACAAAAATTGTGAGCTATTTCATAGATGCAAATGGATTAGATTATTTGTATATACATATAAGATTGCCATTCCAAACAAAACTCCATTTCTTGTGAAAGGAGTGGATTATTCAAGTTAATATGATAATAACGACTGAACCTCAATTCTTTAATTCCATTTTCTATTCTGTAATTCTAATTGATTAAATCTACATTAGTAGTCTACTCTATCACTAATACTTTCAATGTTACATTGATAGTGGTTTGACAGTGATAGTTATGAAAGACATATAATTTGATAGTGATTGCAAAAGAAATTAGCGATTGACGGTTGATCGACAATAAATATAGTCAGTGTCAAGACCATTTAGACATATTTTGTTCTAATTTTCGCTCTTTTCTTAAAGATTTTTATTACCTTTCAAAGAAAAACATATTAACTAAAAATCCACATTTCACTATTGACAAATATTTTTCCTAAATAACAAAACAAAGGTAGTGTTTCTGACCATTGTGTACCTTTACAAAAAAGACAATTATAGTTGGAAATCTAAATCGACTCAATCATACTACTTATAACAATTTATATATTTTTTGATCAATATCAAAAAATCGTTATATGATGTAATAATAATTTTTAGATTATAGGATCTTACAATGCTATATTTTTGCATATTAGAAATTTATATAAAACTTTTCTAGAATCTTACCATTTACATTTTTTTTATTTTTCTTCTACAGAATCTATTAATTCTTTTTTTAATTCTTCTCAAAGTTTTGATCCGAGGGAGATTCTGTATCAATATTATTAGAACTTTCAATAAGCTGTATTAAGATAGATATAGAGTAATTACCTTTATCTTAAAATTTTATTATTTTTGTGCTTAATTGTACGAGATATTTTCGATTCTATTAATATATTTTCCTTGATTTAACAACGCCTTATGATGAGTTATACATCTTATCAATTTAATATGAATAATCCTGGCATCTTATCTCCAGCTAAATACCTTAATGTAGCACCTCCTCCAGTGGACACATGACTTACCTCATTTTCAGACACACCTGCCTTTTTCATCCCTTCCATTGTATCTCCTCCACCAATAAGAGTTGTCGAACCACGCCAATATGCAAGTGCCATACTTTTGGCAATATTTATAGTTCCATTAGAAAAAACATCTTTTTCAAATAATCCCATTGGTCCATTCCAAAATACCGTGCCTTTTGTTTTAGAACCAAGTTGAGTAGAAAAAGTTCGTATTGTATTGACTCCAATATCAAAACCGCACATGCCATCTGGTATATTTTCCATGCAATATATTGGGGTAGTATTTTCTGGGTTGGAAGATACAAGATGATCGGAAGGTAAAAGAATTTTTTCGCCGTATTTTTTTAGTGATTGGTCAACCCATTTCAGATGATCATGATCAATAATGGAATTTCCAATTTTTAATCCTTTTGATTTTAAAAAAGTATAGGCAGCAGCACCGCCTATCAAGACCTTGTCTGCTTTTGGTAATAAATTTTCTAATGCTCCTATCTTGTCTTTGATTTTCACTCCTCCAATAACTATCGTGAATGGCCTCATTGGATTTTCCTTTATCATGGTCAAATATTCAATCTCCTTTTTTAAATTAAATCCACCTAATTTAATATCAAAGAGTGTAGCTGCGCCATAAGTTGAAGAATGCTTTCTGTGGGATGTACTAAATGCATCATTAATATATATATCTGCAAAAGAGGCAAGTTTTTTCGAGAATTCAGGATCATTAAGTTCTTCTTCTTTATAAAACCGAAGATTCTCTAATAATAAAACACCGTCACATGGAAGATTTTTAATTTCATTTTCTACTTCAACACCAATTGAATTATTGACAAATCTAACTTGTCTTTTAGAAAGAATTTCTGATAATCTATGAGCTACCGGTTTTAGAGAATATTTCGTATGATGAGCTATAGGCCTTCCCAAGTGAGATGCTAAAATAACTTTGCAATTTCTTTTTGTAAGGTATTCTATTGTTGGAAGGGACATTCGAATTCGATAATCCTCTCCAATATGACCATTTCTAATACTGACATTGAAATCCACCCTTACAAGAGCTATTTTTCCTTCATATTCTTTATCATCTAAATCCTGTAGAAATCTCATGTTAGTTATATAAGAAAAGATCTATGATACAATAAAGGTTATGATAATTAAATTAAGGTTTAATAGAAGGAAAAATGTTCAATTATGTAAAGTTTTCATCGATAATTAGATCCTAAAAAAGATGGACTCATTTTATGACCTATGAATTTTGAGTCAGGAAACGCACATTAATTTTTGAACTATGTCTACTCTAGAGAGTACTGCTTTTTTTATTATAAGAGTAATTTATTTAAATGCAGGCCTAATAATTTTCATACTTCGAATGTTTTAGAAGCGGTTAAATCCTTACTAGGCATACAATAATTTTAATATTACACATCATTGAAGATATCGGATATACTTATCTTGAATATAAAAAATAATTGGTATTTCTCCATCGAAAGATAAATTTATACTTGAATTTTTATAAAAATTCCAATGTAGAATGAAGTATTATTATTTTAAACTGGTTACACGAATTTCAGTAGGGCATCCTATTTTGCTAGATGCTATTTTGAACCCTTCTTTTGCTAATGAAAGATTAATTGAAAGAACATAGGCTTCAATAACTGTTTGACCTGGTTTAAGACGCGCCGCTAAACCTGTTGCTTTCCCAAAGGCCCTTCTCATACCTTCTTGAAGTCGATCTGCACCTGCTGTAGCAATCATTTTATTTTCTCTCAGAAGAACGTGAGGATATACTTTTAATTTAGAAAAGAACGTAGCCTCTCCTGCTTGTGACATTCTCTTGTTGGCAGCTAAGCGAGCTGCTTCTAAGGCATTATGTCGAATTTGAATGTTTTCAGTCACTAATAATTCTAATTTAAAATCATAATTATTGCTAGGCTGTCCAGAAGAAAATTTTGCAATTTTAGATTGTGGTTTACCAGCAATATACTCCCTTCGAACATATGGCATTCCACGGGGTTCTCTATAATTAGCTCCTTTCATTTTTTAGATCACGAATCTTTTTATACTTAAAATAAACTTTGATTTATTCGTTTACGTTAGAGGATAATAGGATGTCAAATGATAATGAGTCAGAATTTGCTTTTGTTATAGAGGGTATTATCGATCGCAATGGAGTAGTTGTGATTGAATCGGTTCAACAACAAGACCTACTAAGAAATAAAGGATATGGAGTCAAAATTCAAGAAAAATTTATCTTGGAAAGTTATGAATCTCTATTTTTATTATATTCAAAAAGATTAGTTTTAAAAAAAAAGAAGAAGATAATTGACTTTTCCAATTTTCTTCAAACATTATTGAAAAAAGATTTATCCATTTTTACTAAATTTTTAATATTCAGGGATCTTAGGACACGAGGATATATTGCAAAAGAAGGTTTCGGATTTGGAAATGATTTTCGTGTTTATGAAAGAGGAGAATATTCTAGAAAACCAGCCAAGTATATAATTTTTGGAATTAATGAAGGCATTAGTATAAAGGCAAATTTGTTATA
>JANWKP010000154.1 GCA_025451315.1 Nitrososphaerales archaeon
AATTAAGCTTTTTCTATTTAATCAAACGTATTTGTGTTTCTGTGTTAACCTTTTTCGAATTTCCTTGAGATTGAACAACCATGTTAGTATCTTATAAGGAATTTTATCTATATCAATATAATTGGAACAACAAGATATTTCTGAGGAGATACAAAGTCTGACCTTAACATCTGTCAAAGTTTTAATTGAAAGTACTAACAAAGAATTGAAAGTATCAGTAAAGTTTGTTGATATCTATAATGACGCCTGCAGAAGGCGAGGGGGCAGGTACAACAAGGAAGAGTCAGATTTGGTGCTGAGACAACATGTCAGAGATAACTTGCTTAGTAGTGGCTACATATTTGTAGATCCAAATGACGTTGACTCCATTTACTTGACTCAAAAGGCCATAGACGAATATGCCGAGTATTAAAACATAAAAAGAGATATCCATTCGTTTCTATCTAAAAAACTTTGTTCACCTATGGTTATTACGAAGACAAAGAAAGCACTGCAAGCAAAACTCTACGAAGCTAAAATGTTTTGTAATACTGAGGAATATTGTACAGCAGAGTTACAAGTGGAGAACCGGGCTTTAGAGTTTGCACTAGACAAATCAGGTTCTGACATATAGTAACTTAACATTTTTGCTCTTTTAGGTAAATGATAATTTGTATTCTGTAATTTGACGATGTGAATATATGAATTGTCTAGTCCTCAATACGCATATTTACACTGCGTAATAGATAAATCTTAGTATGACATAGCAAATCAAATGGGTCGAAATATTCTTTCGTTTAGACACCTAATTGAAATCGAGAGGTTGAACTGGTCTGAATTTAAGAATGAACGATCAACTAAGAATGAGAAAGAAGCATTTGATATAATATTTGAAAATGCAAAGTTGTACACTCAATACCCTTCTAATGCCAATAGACCAATCCCAATTGAACCTATTATGATGGGTGCTTTGTTCCATAATTATAAAACACTCTTGAAGTTTTGTAAAGAGGAGGTTAATGTCACTGAGGATTCCATAAATCAGAAATTGGGTGTATTGGATAGAGAGAAACTCATATCAAAAGCGTTGTTTGACAATACTTGTGAAAGGTGGCACAACCTATTATACGCCTTCATAAAGATGATAGAGAACGCTTACTAAGATTGTTAGTTGATTGCTGTTATGATAGTTTGAATGATGAAGCGACCAAGACGGTAATCGACAAAGATTCAAAATCTTCTATTTCTATTTTTTTCTTTTTCTGTCTTGTCTTGCAGAATCAGAACCTGATAAACAGAATTAAAAAGTCTACAGAGAAAAATGCTAAAACTGATGTTAACCTGATCAACTTTATTGAATAATCATTATAGATACCATTTAGGATTTTCATAATTTAGAGGGGCGGCCACGTCTCAAACTCTGTATCAATATTTCTAATTTGTCAGAATATAGATGTTCAATTGTGATCGTTAAGATGCTGGCCGTCGCCAAAACATCAACATAGACTTGATTTAAATTTTAAATTTTATCTTTTTTTTAATCCAAAAAGTCATGAAATGATGGAAAATACGTTTATGTTTGGAAGATTGTCTTACCAACATCGTTTAGAAAAATGTATTCTGAAATTTATGATTAACGGGTTTAAGATAGTCAAAATATTCATCTGACGCAATATAGTTCTTATATACTGATTAATTGCCAGAGCCTTTGAAATGGAAACATTTTACAGGATCGTGAAGGTACAGCAACAAGGTGAAGCATCTCTAACAACAACGATACCAAATGACATAGTAGAAAAACTCTGTCTAACAAAAGGTCAGTATATGAAAATCTATAGAGATGGTGATAGAATAGTGTTAGAGAAAAACTAGCGAATGAAATGATAAAGATTCACATTAGATCTCACAAGAAATTTGATGCCATTCCAAAACATTGTTATGAGAATGTCCTATCGTTTGCAGTAACCTTTTTTAAGAATCCCTCGCACAAGAATATATGTTATATGTCTAATAGTTTCAGTAGAGGTCATATTCAACCATTTAGGATCGATCCACCAAATGATCGCAGTCAAAGCAAACAAAGCATTCCTAGCGTCAAAGGATTTGAAAACATCCATTCTGGTTTCTCTGCCGGCAAGCTTGAAAACCAGAATGTATTTACAAACATATCCCACAACACTTCAATATTTCCAACCTATAGATGGGTAACATTGTAATGTTGCATGATGTAAGTATAATATGTTACGACCAACTTCATGCTATAAACTTTCCGTTAGCTAAGTGGCACTATCTTTTTTCAAGGTGTACTTGATTGACCCGACTAGAAGAATTTTTACAAGAATATAAGAAAACAGGTGAAGGGGAATATCATTTCGATCTCGATGAATTAAAAGATTACAGTGATAAACAGGACCATCAAGAAAAAATTGTAATACCAGCGATCCACAAAATAGGTTTTGATGACGAAAGGATTTCCGAATTGTCTAACATATTAAAATATCCTGGTGATTACTAAATTGGATGACATAGATACAAATTATTGGTACCATAGCATTGGAGTCAACATAATCCCCACCAAATCTAAGACCAAGCAATCAAAAATAGAATGGTCTAAGTGGCAACAAAAACCACTCCCCTATGAATTATATGAAAAATGGAGGGAAACTGGGATCTATGTTGACGGTTGCGCGGTAATAACAGGGAAAATTTGGCGTGGCCCCCATAAAGACAAATATCTAAATTGCTTTGACATGGATAATTCAATAGCTATAGACACGTTTCTACAAAACACTTCCTCGCTATTTGGATGCAAAAGTCTTGATGAACTTTCGACTAAAACTATAGTTGAAGAACACACTGATGCAAAAGGTATCAGAGCCCATGTCTACCTAATTACATCACTCCCCATTACAAAACGTAATGGATCAATCGTAGGCAATGATCCTACAATTCCTAAGATAGAAGTCAAGTCAGATAGTTCTACCTATATGGTGTGTTCCCCCACTATTCATAAAGATGGGTACCCATACAAGATTATAGGGACGGATGAGCCCTTAGTATTAGATGATCAACAATCAAAAGATCTTGAGAAGCAAATATTCAGAATTTATGACACTCATAATCCAAACGCAGCTAACATTAACTCCAACTTACCCAATGAGTTAAGACTTGCCGCAAAGACACTAAAAATAGGTAAAAATCTAGATAGGATTCCTGAGGGATGCAGGAGTAACATCTTGATTTCTTTTGTACGCGTAGTCCTAAACTATCATTATAAGAAAAGGGATATCCAAGATCTTAACGAATTTGTTGCCGAAGTAAATCAAAAGCTCTGTGATCCTCCATTATCTGAAGACGAGTTAAAAAGTATTTGGAATCGAGATGTTGTATATTTACTAGAAGATTTAGAAAAAGGAATAGAATTCGGAAATAGTTCCGATGACAAGAACAAAGAAAGAATTACTAGAAACAAAGACAAGGTCGAATTTTTGGCATATAAATACACTTTAAAGAATCAATTGTATGAAGCTGTAATAATTGAAGGCACATCCTATTTCCTTACCATTAACAATGGCAAAGTTGTTATTGAATCATTCCTTGAAGAGGAAACTCGTGTATTAAGACCGCCCGCCGGAGAAGAATATCCATCCTATATACCCTATTCATTCAAAGATATCCAAGAGGTCAGGAAATATATCGAACTAATCAACTCTCAAGATTTTACATTAGATGGTTTAGTAAAGGCTATTAGAGAACAGATTTCGAAATACATTGTTCATCATGATTATGTTTTAGATTATATCACAGCATTATCTGTCTTCTCATACTTTCAAGACAAATTCCCTACTGTACCTTATTCCATGTTTGTTTCTGATAATGGTAGCGGTAAGTCAACTATTGGTAATGTCTTTGAATGTTTTGGTTATAGATGTGTAAACATGACCGACCCCACTACTGCAAACATCTTTAGAATCTTTGGGACTCTCAAACCCGGACAATGCACTCTTGTCTTGGATGAAGCGGAAAAAATAGATCAAGTTCAAGAGATGATGAGTATTCTAAAAAGCGGCTATGAGAATGGTAAAAAAGTTCAAAGGATAAATCCTTTCGGAAAGCAGGAGCATTTTCAAACCTATGGACTAAAAATCATGCTTGCAGAAAGAACTCCGAATTCCTCAGTGGCTAAAGGGGTCCTCGATAGAACCTTCATAATTTCTAACTTTAAGGGGCGACCTTTTCTAGACATCAAGGAAAGAAAAAATAGTCCTGATGGCAAAACTGAATTCGCCTTTCTAAAAAATCTGTTACTCATTTATAGATTAATGAATTTCAATAATCAGATAACTGATATAGAGACAGGTTTAGATGGAAGAGATAAGGAGTTGTGTAAACCACTTTTACAATCCTTCTTTGGGACAGAATTTCAATCAAGATTAGAAAACACTTTAGAGAAACTACTTGACGACAAACACTTAAGAAAATCCAATTCATTGGAGAGAGATCTTTTAGAAATTGTCGACGATCTTCTCAGAACAAAAGAGCCAGATGGGATTATTGAATTCGCAGAAATTTGGAATAAGCTCATTGAAAAAACGAATGGGCAAGTTGATGAATTTAAGTCAAATCAATTGGATACTGAAACATATGGAAGGCTATACAAGAGAACGGTTTCAAATATTTTGAGGGACAGATTTGGAGCAGAGGATCCAAAACATAGGAATGCTACAAAGCGATGCTTGTGTTTTGATAAAAAAAGAATCAAAGACTTTTTGATAGAATATACAAAAGAAAACAAGCCAACAAGAATTGTATGCACTCCATTGATGAATGACTCTAGTGACTCTAGTGACAGTAAATTTGAATCCGTTTGTAGCAAATTCTTTTCACCATTGTGTGATTCAATGATTGAAGAATCGAAAGTAGATAGTGAATATAGTCAAAAAGATAGAAAAGAAATAGATTTTATCTACCCTAACAGCATAGAAGATTAAGACTCTCCATCCCAGGGGTTTGGATTTAACGTCACTACGGTCACTAAAGTCACTGATGCCAATTCAATTCAACAGATTAACATAGAAAGTATGTATAAGTCGAATCCTCACAGTGACACCTGGAAATGCAAAAATTGTAATGATAGAGGGGATAAATGGTATATGCTAAAACATCCTTGCAAAAACAACAAGAGGTAAGTTCTTTTGAGCTTCAATATCACATTAACTATTATCAATAGGTGAGTGGACGGATATATGGAAGAAGATAAGAAAGTAATAGGGGAAAAATTCTTTCAGCTATTTTGGCGAAGGCAATGGTCTTGATATAATTGAAAGAAAGAACACCCTACTACCACTATCCAGACTTTAAGGAAAACATCCAATTCATCCTTAACCATTTTCAAGGACCATTATTCCCAAGGACGATATCAACTCAAGTGTCAGGCGGGCGCCAGACACCAGTTCGCGACATTAACCAAATATATCATGAATTTGAAAAGTCAAAATTTATAGATTGCAGAATCAATGCTTTTCCCTCGATTGAAAACCCTGTTCCAAATTTTATATTTATAGACTTGGACAATATTCACCAAGATATTTCCTTGGATAAAATGTTGCAAATCACTTTATCAAATATTAAGAAGAGATTAGGTGGGGTCCCTACTGTCTTACAAACTGGTAATGGTTACCACATTTATCAACCTATTGATAGTTCACAAAGATTTGAAGACATGGAAGACTTTAAGGATTTTGATAAACCCGATAATAGATTTTTGAGATTTGAAAAAGATTATCTATCCAGTGGCTATGCCGACAAGGCTAACTATCCATCTTTAAAGTCATGTTTGTTAAGGGTCCCCGGTACTTTAAACTCAAAGTGTCTTGACAAGGGATTAAGTAATGAAGATTCGATGGTTAAAATTCTTCAAAGATGGGATGGCAAAAGACCCCCTGTTGGATATCA
>JANWKP010000155.1 GCA_025451315.1 Nitrososphaerales archaeon
AAATAGAAAGATCATACAATAGACAATAGAAAAATACAAATTTTTTCTTTCTTTTTGATTATTATATAATTTTATTTTTTTGATCTTTGATTGTCAAAATTTTTAATTAAATACGCTCTAATCATCAAAGCTCTAATCATCAAAGCTTTTGATAAATTGATAGAGATTGTTTGCTCTATAAATTATCTGATGTTTTGTTTATTATCATCTTATACCTCTTTTTTGATTCATTTATAAGGAATTCAAAAGTCTCGCATCTGGTAATCCAATAGAAACTTTAAAAAGATATAACATAATTATAACCAATCCATGAGATTTCTAGTTAATATAACATAATTATAACCAATCCATGAGATTTCTAGTTAGAGCCCAAATACCAACAGAAATAGGTAATAAGATGGTAAAAAATCCAAAATTTCTACAAGAACTTGAGAACTATATTCATAAAGTGAAAGCAGAAGCATCATATTTCTTTGAATCAGGTGGGGATAGAACTTTTGTCTTTATCGTTAACATTGAAAATGCTGAAATGATACCATCTATAGCAGAACCATTATTTCAGGATATAGGTGCCAAAGTTGAATTTCATCCTGTAATGGTATTTGAAGATCTAAAAAAAGCAAGTGAACATTTGAGTTAGAGTTTAGTTATAGTAGATACTGAACAAAACAGTATATCTGTAATAATATCTGATATATATCAATGTTTTCTTTTTTTGTGACTAATATGCATATTAACAAAATTCATAACCATGTAATCTTTTTATTTTATTTAGGAATTGTTCCATCATTAAGTCAAAGTGTAACTTTACCTTCTTATGCTCATATTAATGATCTCTATGTTCAGGAATTGATAGATAAACAAAAAAATATTAAAATTCAATTTGATTATTCACCTGATAAGCCTATTATTGATACTTTTACACAATTGCAGTTCAGCATTCAAAATTTAACCAATGATCAGCATATAAAAGATTTTGATGCTAGAGTAGTTGTTACCAGTGATCAAAGACTATTTAAATTTGAAAATATTACTGCTCATGAAGGCGATTTTTCTGTAAAATACATATTTCCAGATGATGGAACACAAATCCGAGATGAACAAAATGATATCGGCAGATGGATTAGTATTGTTTTGATAATTGTAATCCCAATACTTGTCTTAATTTCGATCATCGCAATAGTAAAAAAGAAAATATAATTATTTTATTAATTGAGCATAAATCTACAATATTTAGAAAATAGTTATCAACAGCTGTAGTTGCCATATCATAAAAACACAAAAACTAGTTATGTGAATTTGTTATTTTATAATTGGCCGTAATTCAAATATGGCATACGATTTTCCTCTATCTTTTATAAGGATATTTGACAATTTTTGAAATTAGAGGAGTTAGTTTAATTAAAAATATCTATAAAATATCAAAAAACTATAAATCCATTATATATCTTTTATACATATAACATATTTACTATATATTATTTATCAACAATAATAGTAACAAATTATTTGAATATTAATATAAAAATAAAAATGAATTTCTAAAAAAGATACACAATCAATTTATTATATTTTTTAATAGTTAATCATTCATATAAGATTTTTAAAATTTCTAATTCTTTTTTCATTTATCAATAAACATCAAAAATTTATTTATTAAGAATGTTTCTTCGGTCAAAAAAATAAAGGTTAAGCTTGGTCAAGATGAGCTCTTAACATCCATGCCATTTTTTCATGTTTTTCCATAATGCCTATTAGAAAATCATTTGTTCCCATATCATGATATTGTTCTTCGCATTCGTCTGCATTTTTTCTTAATATTTTAATAATTTGTTCATGGTCTGATAGAAGATTAGATATCATTTTCATATCATTTGGATAGTCATTAGGTGATTCTTTTATTCTAGAATGTTCTAAAAATTCTTGAAGAGTACCCAACGATCTTCCATTAAGATTACGAGATCGTTCTGCTACTTCATCAATAATTTCATCAAGTATTTCATACTGTTCCTGAAAGAATTCATGCCTATCATGGAAATGAGGGCCTACTACATTCCAATGATAGTTTCTAGTCTTTGTATAAAGCACATATTCATCACACAATACATTATTTAGAATTTGTATTACTCCATTAAGAGAATCTTCAGAAAGTCCTATATCGATATCTGTCTTACTTTTTCTTGCTAAAGTGGATTCCATTTTTATTCTTCTACATAGTATGGTCTTTATAAAATATAAAGATATTATATTACAAAATAAAAGAAAGTAAACATATTTTTCATAATATCAATAATAGTATTTGGATGCTCCTTGCAATTTAGCACTGTAAGCAGTCATTAACCCTACTGGACCAGGACCAAATATTGCTATTGTTTCTCCTGGTTTGAAACCTGACTGTGCAACACCGCCCCATCCAGTAGGAAATATATCGGTAAGTAAAATAAAATCTTTCTCATACAAATTATCCGTATTAGATAGTTTTACTACATCAAAATCAGCATAAGGAACACGTAAATATTCTGCCTGTCCTTCCATGTATAGTCCCATTCCTACATAGCCATATGCACCTCCTGCAAAGCCTGGGTTTACATTTGTACAGAATCCAGTATATTCTTCTTCACAGTTTCAGTAATGGCCACAACCAATATTGAAAGGCATTGCTACCCTGTCACCAACTTTTATATCGTTACTTCATGAACCAATTTTTTCTACAGTACCCAAATTCTCATGACCAAAGATAATTGGCTGCCGTTCTACCTTCATACATGTGCAGATCTGAGCCACATATTGCAGTATTAGTAATTTTTATAATTGCATCGTTAGGATTTTGAATCTTTGACCTAGGAACGTCCTCTACTGCAACCTTAAATAGTCCTGTGTATACTACTGCTTTCATATTAGTCACATATATTAGTCGACAACAAAACTTTTATCTCTTATTGTATTAATGAATTTTAAATTCTATTTAAAATAACATATATATTCTAAAAATATTTTCTCTGTTTATAATAGTTTTTACTTTTATCTAAATTATCTCTAGTGGTGTATTATATGTAGGTGCGGGAAATGCCTTGTCGATTGCCATAACATCATCATCAGTCAGCTTCCAGCCCACACTTTCACTATTTTCTTTTACTCGTTCTGGTCTGGTAGTCTTAGGAATAGTAAAAACATAATCATGGCGAGTGAGAAAATTAAGTGCAATCTGTCTGGCAGTGCAATTATGTCGTCTTGCAATCTCTTCTAATATTCGTCCTCCAGGAGTTTGCGGTGAAGGAAAATCTCCATGTCCAAATGGTGCATATCCAACAACAGCGATTCCTTTCTCTGTGCAATATGGTAACAAACGTCGCTCGATTCCTCTATTACCTAAATGATATAGAACTTGGTTGCATGCCATACGCTCATTCTTGAGTGCATTTTCAGCCTCATTTAGTTCTTCAATGTCAAAATTGCTGACACCAATTAATCTAATAAGACCATCTGATACAAGCTTTTCCATAGCACGCATTGTCTCAGTGATAGGGTAATAACTACTAGGCCAATGTAGAAGATACAGGTCAAGCCAGTTAGTTTTGAGCCGTTTCAAGCTTCTTTTACAAGCCTTTAATGTACCTTCATAAGAGGCGTTGGAAGGTAGAACTTTGCTAACCAAAAATACTTCATCACGACGTCGTCCTGAAATGGCTTGTGCTACCAATTCTTCTGTATGACCATTATCATACATTTCTGCTGTGTCAATATGAGTCATCTCAAGATCCAATCCTAGTTTCAAAGTTTCTATCGCTCTTGCTTCAGTATCCTTATTATCTCCTTCAATCATCCATGTACCTTGTCCAATTATTGGGACTTTGACATCAGTCCAACCAAATTTACGCTTGAGCATATTTGTTTTTATACAGCTCCATTAGCAAATTCCAGAGGGTGAATTTGAGCTAAAATTTTGCAATATGTTCAATTCTAAAGTACTTAAAATTAAAATTCTGCAGCACCTGCTTCAGCGACCGATTGATCTTGTTCACCAGAGCCACCACTAACTCCAATAGCCCCAATTACTTGACCTTCTCTTCTGAGTGGAATACCTCCTGCAAAAATTATCACCTTACCATTGTTAGAAACATGTATTCCATAAAACTGGCCACCAGGCTGACTTTGAATTGCTAAATCTTTTGTAGAAATATCAAATGCACGTGACGTAAAGGCTTTTTTAATAGAAATATCAATACTTCCAATCCATACATCATCCATACGTTCATGAGCTATTAGATTACCACCACTGTCTACTACTGCAATATTCATAGGTTGGCCAATTTCAACTGCCTTTTTCTCAGCTGCAGAAGTGACCTTTTTAGCATCATTAAGTGTAATCATGACCGTCTCCTTTATATGATATTGCAAAAAATGGTTTATTCATAATATATTATATAGTAATAAAGTAATTAAAAATTTTTAGAGATTCTCAACAATACTTAATAATTAATTCTATTACTTTCAATCATCATACAATTAAATTTGTAAATAGCATATTAGGGATTTATAAGATCTATAAAAGAAATGTGTTTTTCGGTAAATGAGTATCAAAAAAATAGATTTCAAAACAATTATTATGATAAAAAATATAAACTAAAGTTTTTTATTTAGATTATTATACAATTTAATTTGTTTATTAGATCACTTTTAACAAAAGAAATAGTAACTAACACAGCTAGTATTTTAACAATAGTTTTGTTAACAAATTATTGAAACTATTAAATAACTTAGTTAACTATTCTTTAAATATCAAACCTTCTGTAATTTTCTATGGGAAAAAAACTCATTAATCAAAAAAAGAAAAAAAACAATAAGAATAGGATAACTCCAAAGAAACTTATAGTAATTGGAATATCACTTACCGTTATTAGTTTAATTATTTATGGTGGTATTAATTCTTTAAAATCTTTTAATGGAAATTTTCTTTTATCTCCTGCTCGAAATTTTTTTATGAAAGCAACTTATTTGCCAAATGAAGGATATGCATATACTGGTCAATCAACAGGAACTGCCAAGATATTAAATAGTGGAGCAGGTAGCAATAGATTTGGACATGGCCCACCAATTACACTTAATCAAGGTAATACATTATCACTTCATCTTATTAATGAAGATTCAGAAACACATTCTAAACACAATATAAATATAGATGA
>JANWKP010000156.1 GCA_025451315.1 Nitrososphaerales archaeon
ACAAGGTCCACCAGGAGCTGATGGAGCACGAGGTCCACCAGGAGCTGATGGAGCACAAGGTATACCAGGTCAACCAGGTCAACCAGGTCAACCAGGTTCAACCGTATTAGATCCTATACGTTTCTATGAAAACTTAGGCGATGTTGATAATACGTCCCCCTTTTCATCAACCGCAACCTGTAATGACGGAGATTCAGCGACTGGTGGAGGATACATAATTACCGGTCTCACTTTGGTAACTAGTAACTCTGCTGGGGCTGGTGGAACTACCTGGGTGGTAGAAGGAACTGGTGTAGGTACAGGTTCATTACAAGCCACTGTACAGTGTTTTCAAAATCCCCCCTCATAACCATAACCATAAAACCCCCATCTTTTTTTTACATTTATCCAAAATTGTATCTTTAAGTATCAATTGAGATTATTTTTTAATAAGGCTATTATTTTCATATTTGATAAAATTTAAGTAAAACAAATTTCTTGATAAAACATCTACTAAATTTAGTAATATGATTATTTAAGATTTTTATTAATGTCTTGACAACAATTAGATAATGAATTTTATATTCAATATCATTACAATGGTTATTTTGAGAAAGAATGATATTTTTTTATGCTTAACAAAACTTAATACAAATAATAGTAAATTTTAGATATACAAAATAATAAATATATACCAACATCTACATCAAGTTTGATCAATCAATCTTTTCAAACCTAACCTTATAAACAAAGATCAATGAATATTTACTTTTAATTTTATATTTATCATAAAACAACATTTATTAAATATTTTTATTAATGATAGAACAAGTTATGTAAATCTTTCGAGCAAATCGAATATAATAATTAACCAGTCAATAGAACATAAATAATTAAAAATGAATAAGTCTAATATCTTTAATATATATTTATCTTCAATTATATTATTATTATTGTTTGTACTCCGTAAAGATAAATATTTAAATTCTTCTATAATATTAGAGACTTATTCTTAGCACTTGAGATATATGTTGCTTTAATTTAATAAGTAATGCACAAGTTTCAAATTATATCCTTGGCTCTATTAATGAGCTTAAATTTGGGATCAGGGTTAGCTGCTTTTACTAGCAACTCAGCCGTCGCTCAAAATTACGGATATGAAGACGACTATTCATACGACAATAGCTATTCTGACTCATCATACAGTGATAGTTATAGCACATACCCAACCGACGATAAACCATATGAGTGTCAAAAGGGTCCATTTGAAGGATTCTTTGTAAGTTCAGTAGAGTTCTGTAAGCATGTTAAATTCGATAATGATAGAAAAGATCACAGTCGAGATAATAGTACAGGAACACAAGGTCCAGCAGGTCCACAAGGTCCTCAGGGTCCAGCAGGGCCACAAGGTCCAGCAGGTCCACAAGGTCCAGCAGGATCTAATGGAGGAGCGCAAGGTCCAGCAGGTCCAGCAGGTCCAGCCGGGGCTGATGGAGCACGAGGTCCAGCCGGGGCTGATGGAGCACGAGGTACCCCAGGTACACCAGGTACACCAGGTACACCAGGTACACCAGGTACATCAGGCATCACTTTCATAAATGGCACAAACTTGTATAATGTAACTGGTCCACCTTCTACATCGAGTTCTACATCGACTCCATTTGCATCAACAGCTCCCTGTGACGATGATGACTCTGTATTAGGTGGAGGATGGACTATAGCTGGCGCCACGGCTTTACAGCGAGCGGCAGTTAGTTTGAATGGCATACCTGTGGCTGATTTATCGGGTTGGAGTGTAACAGGAACAAGTGCTCTGGGGGGAACTAGTACAGTTACAGCATACGCTGTATGCTTCGATAACCCGCCACCACATATTCCTTAACTTTCCCTTTTTTTTATTTTGCATTTAAGATAAAGAATTTGTCCTTTGACAATTAATTTGTAAAATTTATTTTTTTAATTCTGCTTATCTTTTAATTTTACTCTCTGATAAAGTCTATCACAATAAAACCATTACAGTGAAATCTAATAAATTATAATTTAAGGATTCAAAAGGTTTTAGTTATGGTAATCGAACAACAATTCACTATTACCAAGTTATTTATTTATGAAATAATAAGAATATGATCTAGTCAACAACTATCGAGCTTAGAAGTCTTATTTTTATACGATCTTGTTTAATAATAATATTTTTTAATTATATAACCAATATAAAAGAACAAAACTATTGTACACAACATATAACTTGTAGATACCATAAGAAATTACAAATTTTATACGATTAAAAGTTTTTCTGAAGATAGTATAGTAGTATCTATAAAAGTTATTGATAAAAAATAATCTTTTTATCAACAGCATTACAATCAATATTCATAAACAAAATATGTTTATCAGAATTTAATCAATTTCTATTTGTTCCCTTTAAATCTTTCTTCCGTCATTAGTTTAAAAAATGAAAGAGATACAAATTGCTCTTGTTCTTTAGCAGGTAATAAATGTCCAAACTTTCCTGTTTGGGTATAGGATAATACACATGCGTCAGTAGAAATTCTTTTAAGAAAAGTAGAATTATTCTCTGATGTTTCAGTTAATTTGCCTTTGTCTTTTTGAAATTTTTGATCTAAATTTGCTGCAGCTTCATCAAACTTTTTCATATAAACATCAACACAAGTTTTAAGAGTGTTATTTGCAGTTTGTGCATAAACTTGTGAAATCGAAAATATGCTTAAAATAACTATAGGCATCAAAATAAAGTGATTTTTCATATCTTGTTGTTTGCCCGTTCAAATTATAAATCTTGTCATACTATTTATTGTTCAATTTATCGATGATTTTTTATTAATACTATGTTTAACAATATAGTTCAACAATTTTTATAATTTTACTCTGTATAAAAATTCGAAAACAATTTTATTTTCATAGTTATTTATCAATATTTTAAATCATTTACTAACTTTTATTATACTACTATCAGTATTTGAAATTTACTTTGATGAATTTTATTAATTATATTATTAGTCTAAGATTTTTCCTCAAAATCAATAAATTCATTTAATAATATTCAAATCATCTATTCATGAACAGATAATTTGAATAAAAAAATCAAAAAATTTTACAATTATAGATTACATAAAAAATTAAATTTTCTATTGTTAGAGCTCTTCATTATTAGTATAATACTAAAATAATTTAGCTAAAAAAACTGTTGACAAGGATTTCATATTATTAGATCATATGTTAGATTATTACAATGGATTTTAAAATAATCAAGAAAATTCATCAATATCAATATACCTAAAACTAAAGGCCATTTTACCTGTTATAGTATTATATATACCAAAGTTCTCATTTGTTGGGTATGGAATATAGAGTTAAAGATATTAAACTAGCCGATATTGGTAAAAAGCGAATTGAATGGGCAGAGTCTCATATGCCAGTTCTCAATGCGTTAAGAAAAAAATCTGAGAGTACAAAACCATTACAAGGGATTAAAGTTGCAGGTTGTCTTCATGTTACTAAAGAGACAGGTGTTTTGACCAAAACTCTAAAAGCTGCTGGTGCTGAGGTTTCTTGGTGTGGTTGTAATCCACTAAGTACACAAGATGACGTAGCAGCATCACTTGCACGTGACCAAGAAATTGGTATTTTTGCTAGTAGAGGGGTATCGACAGAAGAATATTACTCAGATATTCACTCTTCTATGAAATTAGGTCCCAATATTACAATAGATGATGGAGCAGACCTCACAGTTGAAATTCATCATTCTCTTTCTTCATCCTTCTACTCTTCTCCTCCCTCTTCTTCCTCCTCTTCCTCTCCTCCTTATATTACTAAAGATGATCTGTATGGAGGAACAGAAGAAACTACTACCGGAGTAATACGATTACGGGCTATGGAAAAATCAGGTAAACTGATGTACCCTATTCTAGCAGTAAATGATGCTGAAACAAAACATGATTTTGACAATGTTTATGGTACAGGACAGTCTGCATTGGATGGAATCATTCGTGCTACCAATGTTTTGATTGCCGGAAAAAATATTGTCGTTGCTGGTTATGGCCATGTAGGAAAAGGCATAGCAAAACGTGCCGCTGGTTTGGGTGCTAATGTTATAGTAACAGAGATAGATCCAATCTCTGCACTTAAAGCCAAACTAGATGGTTATTTTGTTACATATATGGATGATGCTGCTGCTAAAGGTGATATTTTTATAACTACAACTGGTTGTAAAGATGTTATTAGTTTAAACAACATTTCCAAAATGAAGAATGGAGCAATACTTGCAAATGCAGGACACTTTAACGTAGAAATAGCAGTAGCAGAACTTGACAAGAATGCTCTAAAGAAAGATCCGATAAACGATCATGTAATGATGTATGAATTATCTCAAAATAATAAAGTCTATCTGATAGGTGAGGGAAGACTTGTGAATCTTGCTGCAGCAGAGGGCCATCCTTCTGAAGTTATGGATATGAGCTTTGCCAATCAATTTCTCTCAGTTCTCCGACTTGCAACCACTGGTAAAGACTTGAAACCAATGGTCTATAATATAGATAAAAGTCAAGACCAATAAATAGCATTAGCTAAATTAGAATCAATGAACGTAAAAATAGATGTTCTATCCCCTCAACAAAAAGAGTACCTGGAAGTTTTTAGTGAAGGAACATAATCTACATCTTACATCTATCTTTATCGTTTATAAAAAAAAATAAAGTAAAATAAACTAGAAAGTTATGTATAGATTGTGGATGAGTAGTCTAGCTTGGTTAAGATACTTGTCTCACACACAGGTGATCGAGAGTTCAAATCTCTCCTCATCCATTGAAACCTCCTTTCAAACGAGTAATTATTAATATAGCATCCTGTCAGTGAAACAATAAAAATTATTCATCAATAACAGAATGAATGTGTGACAATTATGATAAAAAAAAATATTCTTGTATTGAATTAATTCTGAAATTGATGAAACCAATTATTATGGATGTTCCACTCAGCCTATTACAGAATTTTCAAGTAACATGATATTAATTGCATTATAATTGAACGATAGGATACATCTGATATGAAGTCCAGATTTCAATAATTCTCATGTTTTATAGACTTCATGATATCTTTTTGTGTTCTCCATTTAGTTACTACTGAAAGTCGAACAAATAGTTAATTTATTGAATAAACACTCAATCTTGCAGCAGATAAAATTTCCCTTTCTGATCATTATATAATTTAAAAACTCAAGATATGAACCGGAAAAGAGGTTAATAGTATGA
>JANWKP010000157.1 GCA_025451315.1 Nitrososphaerales archaeon
GGCTCCAGATCAAATAATGGGCAATTATTGAAGAAACCCGTGGATCAGGGGTTCAAATAATATAAGTACATATATTAGAACAATTCCCTTCGGCCCCATCTTGCTATTACTGCTTTATTAGGATTCAAAAGTAAATAAAAGGTGAAAGAAAAAGATTGGAATTAGAACAACAAGAATTAGATGCATTTTCTATTTTATTATATAATATTAAGTCGGCTTCAACTAAAGGATATTATTTAAGACGCCTAAAAATTTTCTTTGATTACATAGAATTATTTCCAGAAAAAACTATTGGCGAGCGATGTAATTATTTTGCTGAAAAGGGGAAAGTGAACTCAGAATGGGCCTTTAGTAACATAATAAGATTCCTACAATTCCAGAAGGAACGAGTGGAGCATGGAGAAATAACTAGTGGTACTCTCAAAAATTACTGGAAACCAATCAAACTATTATGCGAGTCAGGAGATATTAATATAACTTCCAAAAGAATCACCAGGGGATTACCAAAAGTGAGACGTTATGCAGACGACAGGGCGCCAACTATCGAAGAGATTAGAAAGATAAGTGAATATCCCGATAGACGAATGAAGGCCATAGTCTATACAATGGCGTCATCAGGCATAAGAATTGGGGCTTGGGATTATCTTAGATGGGGTCACATTAAGCCAATTACACATGGCAATAACACGATGGCGAAGATGATTGTTTATGCAGGAGACGAAGAGGAATATTACACCTTTATCAGTCCAGAAGCCTACAATGAATTAAATAAATGGATGCAATATCGCAAAGACTCTGGTGAAGAAATTACAGAAAAGAGTTGGGTTATGAGACATTTATGGAATGCAAAAAAGGGACGCAAATTTGGCCTTATTACTGTCCCAAGGAAATTAAAATCCAATGGAGTCAGAGGACTAATAGAAGATGCACTTTGGACTCAAGATGTTAGAAAGAAATCACAAATAAAAGGCAATAGATATGAATTTCAAGCAAATCATGGCATGCGGAAATGGTATAAAACGAGATGTGAAATAGCAGGAATGCGAAGTATAAACATAGAGATATTGATGGGACATTCCATAGGAATATCTGATTCCTATTATAGGATCACTGAAGCAGAATTATTAGACGACTTCATAAAAGCATTAGATTTACTTAGTATCAATAAAGAGAGCCAACTACAAATCCAATTATGCGAACTAGAAAGGAGAGATACTAATAATGATTATTTGATAAAAGGAAAACTTCAAGAAAAAGAAGATCAAATAAAAGGATTAGAGAAGGATATGAAATCATTAAAGCAAGGATTAAATCAGCTTTTCCTACTTGTACAGCAAAATCCTCTATTAGCTAACATTAAGCCAGAAGTTTTAGAGAAAACTCTAGGTTCGTAATTATGTAATACTATGGAATGTATACCGAAAACTCAAGTGTATTTGACACATGCTAGATTATTATGATAATACGTATGATATTGGAATTTCATATTAGCTAACCGTATTCGTCTGATATTTATTAGATTCATAGAACACTTATTGTATCTATTGTAGATAAATCAATATTATCGTTAATAATTGTTTTAGTATTAATATTTATTCTTAATATTCTTAGAGGTTTTTTGTGTTTATATTTTTTAATTCTCTTTCCCAGTTCTTTTTGTAAGAACTCGGGGTAGAAGACTTCAAGCAGGAGATTTGTTATTGTAATATGTTTCTTTTTCACTCCTGAATAATTGTTGAAAAGTTCTTCAAACACTTTTTCTATATCTAAATCCCAAAGATACATTTTATATTTCAGATCAGCAGACATTTTTTTATATTCTGTTTTGGTTTTCTTTTCTTTTAGTTTTTTTTGAAGATAACTTATTTTCTCATTAACTTCATTTCCGTAATGTATCTGGAAAAAGTTTCTCTCTTTAGGTCTTGGACTTTTGATATGTCGCCAATAAACAAAAAACCTTGGAAATACATACCTTTGAAAAATTTCAATCAATTCATTTATAAAATTACTTAACTCAATATCAGAAATAAAAAAACGGTCGGAGTTTAGAGATTTATCATTTCTCTCTACTATACCTTCCTTAACTAGTAATGATATAACTTTTGCGATATTTTCTTCTTCTAACCAAAAACGACTAAATCCAAACGTCCCTCCATAATACTCTCTTATTTCCTTGATTGTTATACCCATTTCATAATCGTCATTTTCTGTAACAAGCCATATCCCTTTTGTAGCAAGAGTACACAAAGTTAAGAAGTGCGTGACCGCAATCTGATCTGGATAATTCTTAAATATGAGATTATTTTTTCTTTCTAGACAATTAATTGACAATCCTAATCTCATTTCTTGCTTTGCTTTTTCTGTTAAATTAATGAATTTCTTTCCACCTCTTCTATAAGAAGAGTCAGGGTGTTCGTAAATATCCTCGTCTTTAATTAACTTTTTTTTATGATAACCTAATGTATCGACGGAAATATTTTTTTTAAGGAAATTCTGCTCAATATAACTTTTCAATTCGCTCTGACTTAATTCTCCTTGACAGTAGAGAGTTTTTTTTATGCAATCATCATAATAGTAAATGTACTCTTTTGTCAATAAAGTGATCTGGATAAACAATATTTATTAATTTTACCCTATATAACAATATGCCAAAAGTAATACGAGTCAAAAATAGTACATTTGATTTACTTACTAATAAAGGTAAATGGACTGATACTATGGATGACATTATTCGGCGTTTACTTGACGATGATACTGTAAACTCCGATAAAAACAACACTAATGCTGAAACTAAAGGGAGGTATGATAACTAAATTGGAAAAATTAAGAACGATGCCTAATCATGAAATAATCAATGAACGTCCATGTGACGGATTGAATTGTTTCAATTTGGTTCATAAAACGATCGAAGTCGCAGCTGGAACCTATGGAAAAATCCGTCTTCAATTATGTGAAAAATGCATGGTAAAATTTTGTGTAAAGAAAACTGAAAAAAATATAAATATCAATCCAAAGGGGGTCAATAGGACTTAAAACCTCTTTGAATCGATAGTGGTAGGAGGTCGTATTAATAACATGTATTCAAATGAATATAAGGATATTCTAAATAGGATAAAGGTAAATCCAAATAAATCATACAATGATTTGACAAGGTCCAATATCTTTGAAAATACACCTATTGAAATAATTAACAAAGAAACATTGGACGTAGATCTTTTCAGATATCTTCAGACAGTGAACATCCATTCGATTATCATTGGCAAGAAACGTTTTATGCTAAAGTCACCTAACGGAGAATTAGGGGAGATAGATACATATGCTACTTTTGAAAATCTTTTCTATAAACTAGAAAAGCTTTTAAATAAGAGAAGAAAACTGTCTCCTCACATAAAAAATGTAATATTAAATTCTGTCTTGTACAATGCTGAGTACTTTAGGCTAGCAGTTTCTATTTGTAAAGGGGATTTATGTGAATAACAGTAATAGAGATACCTCAGATTTTGAAGTTACTGATTTTGATGATTTCACTCTCGATAAAATAATAGAAGTTGATATAAAAAGTGTATCTGATTGTTTAAGGTTAAATTCAGGATATGTGAAGGCCCAGGGAAAAATAGTCAGTGTATCAAAATTATATAAACTCGTTGATTCAGCTGTATACGATTGTCTGGTATGTTCCTCCAGCGAATCCGTAACTTTTAATCCTCCGATTGATATTGCAAGTGATAATCGTATAAAAAACGCTACAAAATTTTCGAAAACTTGTGAATGCAAGATGTCCCTAATTCCTTCATTCAATTATGTCAATGCAGTTACTATAGAGCTACAAGATCATAGGACTTTTAACGATATTGAGAAATTGACCTGTATTTTATTTGATGATAATACCAAGGGTATTCTGGTAGGTGAAAATGTAATGATATCGGGTAACATGCATATCGTAATAAGAAATAAGAAATCTATTTCTTGCCTATATTCAACCGTCCTAGAGTATGAAAATCAGGAAAATATGGACCTGACTGACCTGGATATAAAAGCAATTCATAGAGTTGTTAAAAACAAAGGAGAAGATACGGTAAATTGGCTTAGTAGCAAACTATTTGCACCCTCCATAATTGGATTTGACATTGTAAAAAAAGGACTTTTGTTATCTGCTGTTAGTAGTGGAATAGACGGTACAAATAACAATGGGATAGAAAACAGAAATAGACTTCACACAATATTAGTAAGTGGCCCAGGTGAAGGAAAATCTAAATTATTAAGAGAATGCACTAAACTTTTACCAAATAGTAGATATGAGAGTAGTCAGCATTCTTCTGGAAAGAGCTTGACTGCTATCGTATCAAAGGAAATTGATGAATATTTCTTGAAAATAGGTTCAATACCACTTTCTCACGGATCCGTCTGTGCACTAAATGAAATCGGAAGGATGAGTTATGATGATCAACAATTTCTTTTAGATGTAATGGAGGAAGGATCATTTACTATAAACAAACATGGTATAAATGCGAGAGTAAGTTCTTCTACAGTGATTATTGCTTCATCTAACCCAATGGGTTCTACATGGAAAAAACCTTATAACAAATATGATGATCCTGACTACGAAGGCAACCACGGTAACTTCACTAACCATAATGGCTCTTATGATGATAAAATAGATTTATCTAATATACCTGTCCTAACTCCTATTCTTGATAGGTTTGACATAGTTCTTGTTATAAGAACTACGAACAGTGAGAAAATTCATAGAGATTATGCAGATATTAAGACAAACCAAGTCTCAGATCCAATGATAATACCCAACTATCTCACTTACCTGAAAAAGCACTTACAATACAGCAAAAAGATTAATCCTGTTTTGACTGAAGAGGCTAAGACCATAATTAAAGAATTTTACGTCAAGTTAGCTACTTCCAATACGTTTTATTATGGATCATCAAAAAGAGCTTTGGAGAAATTAATTAGAATTGCAAAATCTATCTCTAAACTGAAACTAAAAAACCGTGTTGAAGCTGAAGACGCAACGGAAGCCTTAGAATTCTTTAATGCAGTAATATATCAATATGTTTCGTCTGTCATATCCATACCAAAAAATCCTAAAGAAAGAACCATTGAATTATTTACTGAGATATTAAAGAAATCATCCTTTTCATTTTCATTAGAAGCATTAGCAGAAGAGGCATGTAAGAGAGATGAATATGTGGCATATTACCTATTAGGAAGTTCAGATTACAAGGAATCCAACAGGAACAAATTTCGGGTAGAGAAAAATAAGAAATTAAGAAAAGTTCGTGATATTTTGATAGATAATCCAAACATCCAATTAGTTTCATCGAAACCTATCATCTTAAAATATAATCAGCCTGTATCTGACCAAAATGACCTATCTGACTCAAATTTATTTAATTTCCAAACAACCAAGAGTAATGATAATGATGAATTACCGTCTAATTTAACACCTTTTTGTAACAAAACTAATGGTGGGACCAAGTCAGATAAGTCAGATAAGTCAGATGCAACATTAATCCATAAAGAAACTAAATTACCAGATAAATCAGATAAACAAAATGTTGAACAATCACTACATCCAACCATACCATCGAAATTCAGATTGAAACATTCTCCTAATGCAGATATTTATACTAATGACGATGAAGAAATTGATCAACTCCATAACGATTCGGATTCATATGATGGATATTTTGACCAATCCCTAAAATTGGAGTGAATGTTATTTGCATGACTTTTGAATATAAAGAATCTTCAACTCTTAGAAAAGAGATAAAAAGCAATTCAGCTGAGGTTACAGACTCTGCAAGCATAGATTTCGAATGGATTCCTTTTAGTGGTGAATATAATCATAACAAGACCAAGATATTCGCGGCAGCCTTCTGTACTAACGAAGGTAAAAGAATTGTGCTACATATATCCAAATACCAAAATTCAGAACATCAAAATCCAGAAAAAGCATTAATTCAGGATATTTTGTTTTACTTTAATCAATTTGCACGAACATTTGGATGGTATACTACAGGTATTGCCATCTACGACAAAAAAACTGGAAAATGGATAAAAGGAAGGGATTCAGATTTTTTCATATTACATCAAAGATGTTTATATTATAATTTGGAGTCTCCATTTGAATTAGGGTATAATGGAAGATATATCTGGCTTAAGAAAAATTCTGAAAATAAACATATAGACTTGATCAAGGTTTTTGAAAAACAATTAATAAAAGATGGTGTATTTAATGGAAAATACAAAACCACAAGTCTTGATTCAGTAAGTCGTGATATTTTAGGAATATCAAAATACAATGATATTAATGCAGGAAAAGCGAATATATTAGAGAAGCCTATAGAAGTACAAAAAAAGTATGTGAGACGAGATGCTGAACTTGTAATGATGTTAGCCTCATATAATAACAGTCTTGTTTTACGACTGATGAAGGTATTATCGTATTATGCAGAAATGGATTATTATAAAATTTGTCATACAACTGTTAGCTCTTGGTACAGTAATAAATATAAAAGAATGATTAAAAGAGGAGACTGCACAATAGATTTTACCCCCAATTATAGAGTCGAGAAAAGGAAGATAATTGGAGGACATCATACTATTCCTAAAAGAGGTTTGTTTAGCAATACAAAGATATATGAACTTGACGTGAAAGGAATGTATCCTTCTATTGTGATAAATAGTAACTTTTCATTTGATACTTTAAACTGTACCTGCTGTAGCCATGATCCATCGGCGCAATTAAACCAAGAAATTATCAATATGATAAATAAAGATTTACAAGAAAATAATATAGATAGGAGAGTTTCTAGACGTTGGTTTTGTAAGAAAAGAAAAGGTGCTTTCCCAATGATATTAGACAAGGTATTAGAAGAGAGAGAAAATTTTCTACGACTGTTAAGACAAGAAGAGTCTAAGCCTAACCCGAATCAATTTCTAATAGAAGAATATAATACACGACAGCTAAGTGCCAAACTTTTTGCAAATTCAGGTTTTGGACTTTTTGCTAATGAATATTTTGAATTTTCTAACTACAAAGTGGCCGAATGTATTACAGCAAAAGGAAGACTTATTCATAAACAAATGGAATTAATGGCTCAACAAATACCTTTCAACTTTGATATTATATTTGGTTTCACAGATTCCATTTTTATCAAAGTAAATGAAATAGATAAGAATGATGCGGAAGAAAAAGTCAATTGGTTTATCGGTAAATGTAAAGAGGAGTTTGGCGTCAGTGTCGAAGTAAAGAATGTATTTGTAAATTCTATCTTTTATGGTAAAAAGAACAGATTTGTAGGTTTCCCCATAAAGGAAAATGAAAAACCTATAATTAAAGGACTGGATGGTTTAGCAGATTCTAATCCTTTATGGATAAAGAAATGGGTGCATAAAATTACAGAAGAAATTATTAAAAGACCTGAATTAAGATTCAAAAATGTTCCAAAGCTGTTAACAGAAGCCATGTTTGACCTTAAAAATATTGTTTGCGGTTCTCCAAGTAGCATAGAAAAGGAACTAAAATTCTCTCAGAAGCTAAGATATCATCCAAATGCATATGTGCCAGGTTATAGAACCGGTTATTTAGGTAGATTATTAGAAAAAGACAAAGGGGAAGAAGTTTATTGGTATGAGACCAATAAGATAGACGAGAAAACAAAATGCAATTATTCCATTTTACCCCCTAGACCAGAAGATGTCAATGTAGAAAAATACAAGGGTTGGCTATTAGATAAATTAAGAGATACTCTTGAAATAGCGGGATTCAATTTTGAGAAGCTTAGAGGGGAGATAGCAGAGAATACAAGATCATTAATCTGATTGTTAATTGAATGACTTCTGTTATCTAAATTGTATTATAGCTAATAAATTCTGTTGTAAGGTGTTAAGAAGCTGATACAAATTTTCAATTTTCTCTAAACCCAAATTAAAAATCTTCAGCTACAAATTCTTCATTAGATAAAAAACCAAAAATAACTTTGAATTATTAAGATTATATATAATAAGTACCGCTGACATTCCTATGATAATAAGATATCTCCGAATATCCTAGCAGAGTTTTTTACCGAATCAAAAGAAAGTGAGTTAGACTATTGGTTAATAGAACAGGAACAAAATATCTATTCATTTATCTATTTTCAAATTAAAGTTTTGTTAATAGACAGAATTTCTGCAGGAACGAGATGATATTAATAATTTAAGTAATTTATGACAGGGAAATCTATTTTATTGACCTAGGCTTCATATATTTTTTCGAGCCGTACTTTAAAAAATACTATAGTTTCAAGTTAATTTTCTAGATTGGAAACATATATGGACAATAAATATTCATTTGACTCAGGGAACATCCAGATTCCACTACATTCCGAATTTTTTGAAACTAAATCCCGGGACAGATTTGTTTGACTATCAAGGTATTTTAGCTATACTCTAATGATTCTAATACCGAGGTGAAAATATTTTTGTATTTTTTCTGTCAACCTTACAAAGACATGTTTTTGCATCTGACTGATTCAAAATTAGTAAATATTAAAGTCCCTCGAAATCAAATTCGAGATATTGAATATTCTTAATTTAGGCATGAGGATTATTTCTCTGAATACTACTAGCCAGATTGTCATCGCTATTGAAATCTATTTTTTCAATTTCATCTAATAGTGACTGTTGAGCATTAAAATGAGAAATAAATTTTAATGTTTCCAAAATTACTCTACATGCATACTTACCTAGAAGTAGGAGATCTGCATAAGTTACAATGTCTTCACCCTTATGTACGAGGGCTGATCTGATGTTGTACAAATATTCTATGTCATCGTAAATAGCTTGCTTCTCCTGAGCTTTTTTACCCAAAACCAGGGCGATTCTCGTAGATAGATTTGTAGTGATATTGGTCTCCTTAATCTTTAACAATAACACTTCTACAGATATAAAAAAATTTAGAAATGAATACTTATGGATGAAATCATTAACTCCTTCTCCAAAAAAGTCAATAGAGTTAATTAATAGTTTTTCCATCTCAGTATTTGTTTCGCTCTTAAGTATTTGTGACAGAGTATGTACATGGTGTTGAATATCATCAAAGAATTTTGCATCTATTGTGAAAGGAATACTAACTGGATTCTTTATCTCAATGTTTGATTTTTCATATGAAGTTAAGTAATCGATGAACTGTCCTTTGTTATAAGTAAAGCCACTTATTCCGAAATAATTGAATGATTGAGATAGAGTGAACCCTTTTTTGTAAAAATAGACGAGTCTTATTATGTTTATGGCTAGCTTAATTCGCTCAAGACCGATAATCTTAATTTGTTCGATCTCGATTCCGTTTGTTTCATACAATGCTAAAGAAATGCCACTGTTAACCCTTCCTTTAAAGAGAGAACTTACATATTGGTTTACATTTACATTCGGTGCCCTCAAATTAGAATCAAACTTGTCAGATAGTCTTTTTATCTCATCGGAGGAGTGACCAATAATTTTTATTTCACCTACTGCAAAATCTATTTCCGTATTCAAGAAGTTAATGATGATAAAGTAGGAAATCGGTGACTGAGGTTTACTTTCCAACTCAGTTATCAGTTTTTGTATATTATTGTCTAAATTGTCAAAAAAATATTTCTGATCTTGCTTAACAAAGAGCAATAGTATTTTATGAACATAGATCCTTAACGTACCTTCAGTGTAGCATTTCTTTATGATCTTACTTTCATAAAGGACATTTACAATATTATTCCAGTCTTTTTCTAGGTCATGTATAAAGGGGGTATTTGAGTTGTAATTTCCATCCATCGATGAACTGTTCCTTAAATTCTTGTTAATTCTTAATATTGATCTTTTTAGACTATTAACATCCATCAAGAATTGGATCCGTCTTAAATTAAAATACTTTAGCCATAATTCATTTTTGAAAAACTATTTCGTTAGAGATAAAGATGATAGTCTGCTGATTAGAAGTTAGTATTTGAGACGTATACTAAAAGAAAATATTCAAAGAAGTTGGCTATAACAGTTTATGACAAAAAACCGTTAGGAGGGGTCTAGTGAATGAAAACCATAGCACAATATATTGAATTTCATCGAGAAAGTGAAGTCTCATTTGTTTTGATGGCAATAATGGTGATATCAGGTTATGCGTCTAATTAATTCTTTGAAGACTAAATCTATAGATAAGGTCATCTATGAATAAATCATTTGATAACCCATAGTATAAAAACCAACTTTGGGAATATGTATTAATTGTTGATGTTTACTATAGATGATTATTACTTTGAAACCCTATTTGTCGAACAAGCATCCAGAAAGTCTGTTTTGTTTAATTACGCATTCAAACCCTGATATTTAATAGTCATCTTATCATATGTACATCAAATATTATCTATGCGAAGAAACAGGTCAAATCAACTGGCACCTAGTTGCGGATGTTACTATAGTAGATCAATATTTGTTATTCATTCAAACTTTTTTTTTCTATATATCAATGCGATCACCGAGGTACCCACAAATGTTGCGGTCCAGTACAACCATAGATTAATCCATACCTCAGATTACAGTGCAGGCGCTAACGAACGTACAGGATTGATCGATGCTCCATATACAAAACCAATAGTACTATGTCGATCTCGCAAAAGGCAAAGTCTACGATGAGGATGATGTAGTACGCAGTAAGTCTTTAAACGCAGTTATTCTCGGAATCGATGGAGACATTTCCTATTCTCCTAATCCTATTGAAATCAATGTAGACCAAACTGTAACATGGTATAACGGTGACACCATTTCACATACTGTAACTTCGGGCCAAGATGGCGACTTGGATGAGGGCACTTTATTTGATTCTGATGCTATAATTCCAAATCAGTCATATAGTCTGACATTTGATATTCCTGGAGAATTCGACTATTATTGTATATATCATCCCACTATGGTTGGTGAGGTAATCGTAGAATAGAATTTTCCTTCTCTATTCAGTTTATTCAGTCTATCTAGAGAGTAGTTTGAAATCCAAAATGATTGATAGTAATATAAAAAAAGAATAAAATTCAAAAGTAAGGAGTAGTAAATGTCATATTGAAAATAAACTATAGATTCTAAATTGTACATATATATTGAATATTACTTAAACCAGATACAATAGTAGCAACGACAATTGTTGGTATTATATTAAACTCAGTAAGCATTCTCTGCAATTTTATGTTTTCATGCATTGTATTCTTAACGAGTTGATTGAACAGAATACGGTTTGTTCATTATTAAATCATATTATTTCAATGTCGTATAACTAATGATGCAGTATTTAATTCAACATAATTAGGATAAAGAATGTTTAGATTTTTCTTTTAATTTTCTGTCTTTGAATGTTATTCCTGAAATCAACTACTAATCCTTTGAAAAAAATCATACCTTGTTCTAAATAGTATAAATAGTATTTTTTTATTTTACCTTTACTTCTCCCGTCATGGAAGGATGATAGAAACAATAATACAAATAAGTGCCAGGCACATCAAACTTCATACTAAAAAAGTGTCCCGGCAATATTGCGGTAGAGTCAAACAGTATCCCAGAGTCTTCGTTTCGTAGTCCATTTTCATGAGAATTCGAGGTTACCGTGTGAGAGATTGCATCACCGTTTACCCACAGAATTGTTTGACCTTCTTGGACCACGACAGGATTAGGATTGTAAGACTTGTTACCCTCTATGCCTACTATTTGTACTAAAGTTGAATTAGAGAGTGAGGGTGAGGATTGCTGCAGCGGTGGTGGTGGTGAGTTACTCAAATCTGTTAGATTATCGAACTTGATACTGTTTGATTTTGGTAAGATTTTATAAATATCTCCGAAATAAGTCAAAACATATAGATAACCATCTGGTCCTACTTCTAAATCTGTAATACCTCCAAAACCACTACCGAATATGAGTGGAATAACCTCTTTCGGATTATTTACCTCTTTATCAGCCAAGATTTCCAAATTTCCCTCATAGGAACTACTGTTTATTTCGATTGCATTTCTTTCTGAATTTAGAGTAAATCGGTAGATATAGCCGTTGTTAATATCTCCCACAAATAGGTTGTTTTCATACTGTTTGCCTAGTTTATCAGATGAGAGAAATTTGGTATCCGTTACTCCAACAGTAGTATTCCAAGAAAATTTAGGGTCACTGTATTTGGCATCTCCTAAAATTACCAAATCTTCAACAGATTTACCGCGATTAAGAATATCGCTATCAACAAACCCTTGGATTTGAGCCCATCCACTGTTAAAGCCGGGTTCAACCATATTTATTTCGTCTCCCGCTGCTGGTCCATTTTCTGTTGTCCACAAGGTACCTGTTATAGGATCAAAGTCCATACCAAAGCTGTTGCGGATACCCATTGCATAATAGTACCTTAATGGACCCTCAGTTCCAAAAATAGGGTCTCCGGCAGATTCACCGGTTGGAGTAATTCTTATTATACCGCCTGTACCATCAGCTGCAGGACCATTAACAACATTTTGAGATTGTGTTCTGTGAGCACCCACATCTCCAATTACCGTGTAGATGTTGTTATCAGGGCCTATTATCACCTTACCCCCATTGTGCTCACCTTTATTGTTTACAGGGGTAGCAGGCAAGTCCAAAAGAAGCGTAGGATTTATCAATTTTCCGTCATAATATTCATATTTGTATAATCTGTTACCCACAGGTACCACACCGTCATTAAAATCATCACCATCTTTACCACCACCTGATTCTGTGTAATATAGAAAAACATACGTTTTAGTGTCGTTCATGCTTTTTGAAAGAGCCAATCCCAACAATCCTCTCTCCATGGCAGTAGCCAC
>JANWKP010000158.1 GCA_025451315.1 Nitrososphaerales archaeon
ATATGGAGAAAGCCCGTAACCCGGGACTATGTCTTTTAGTAAAGACATGGCGGGAATTCAAATCCCGGTGACCGCATTAAGTATGGGAATTCATATACTTGTTATGCAAAATATAAAGTGAAGGAACGACGATCATTGTATTCTAATACGACTATTATTAATACCAGAATGACTTGTGTTCTATCTGTTAGTTACATTGTGATTCCGTATCGGAGGTATTAAAAAGTCATGTCTATTAAGATTACAACTCTTTTAAAGAAAATTAATCTATTACATAATAAAGACAATGCGTCTGTTATTTTGGATTTTTATGATTATATGAGAGAAAAAGGATCATCTGAAAATCATATAATGAATAATTTGAAGGTTGTAATCGAATATGCTAATTATTTGGATGAAATGAATTTGTATGAAGTAGACAAGAGAGAGCAGATTATTACATTTCTAAATATCAAAATTAAGAACGGATCGATAGACCCCGACAAAAGATGGATTACAACTTGGAACCACTACCTTAATAGATTGAAACTCTTTTTTAGATGGTTGTATAACTACCATAAAACTCATAATTCAGTTTCTCATTCCGGTTATGATGGGACATTGGACGAAGACTGGTACACACCGGATTTTATCAAAATAAAACAGAAACAAACGAAACGACTTAGTCCTTATTCAGAAACTGAAATATGGGAACGTGATGAATTGCTGACTATCATAAAATATGAACCAGTCCAAAGAAATAAAGCTATCATTTCTTTGATGTGGGATCTTGATGCTCGTCCTCATGAAATTACTCTTTTAAAAATCAAACACATTAGACTTAAAAAAGAATATGGTGAGGGTGAAATCCCTCATCAAGCTAAAACAGGATCGGGTCCTATATTGTTAACCTTTTCTTTCCCTTATGTTCTCTAAGTATTTTCCCGATATTACTTAGGTTTATCCTGACCTGCTTGGCGATCTCCCTAGTAGTCAACCCCTCTTCAGCCAATTTAATTACTAAGTCCTTCTTCTCCTTTTGAGTAAGTAACAATATTTACTACAACTATCATTACAAGATAGGGAATTTATATTAAAAAGGGGGCCGATTTCCTTGATACTTTTGATTTTGGCCCCCTTCCAAAGACGATTAAATCTCTTACTGCGATAGAATTTAACATGTATAATGGAAGTTTACGCTAATTAGAAATGATTAAGTTAATAGAATTATATTATGATAGTTTTGTCTGTTTAGGTTTATTTTGTATTCGGACTACTTGACTACTTGCTAGAAGGTTTATCTTTATCATCGTCAATTAACATTGCGTCAATCTTATCTTTAAGGATTCTTAAATTCTCCATATCAATTGTAAACCCCGTAGAATTTAGGTTGCCATCAGCCATATAGACATGTTTAGCTACAGAATACATTCCTTCGTAGCCCGCTTTCTCTTTATGTTTTTTCACCAGGTCTGTAACTGTTACCTAAACCTTATCTACCATTAATAACCAAAGTAGAGAATTCCAGTAATCAAATATAAAGAATCCTGATTTGGGATTTGTTACTTAGTGTGACTCAAATAGACGTATGTCAATACTTAATCAAGATGGCGGCGTCAACTTTTTACATTAGCCATATGTTTGAGTAAGTGAAGGGTTTTGACCACCTTGAGAGACACCTTTTGCTTCCCAGGCGTTACCAACGGGTTTGCTATATAATATATGACCAGCCGAGTCCCTAATTCTGCCTTCATGTTACTATTAGATAATTTTATTTTATATTCATAAATACGAAGATAAGTGAATACTTTATTCCTATTATAAGAAGGATGTGATATGTTTAATTACCTATTTGAGTAAATACTAACAACCTAGAAAATAGTAATAGGCTACATTCATGTCATAGATAGTGTTGTAATAAGGGCTATGGCAACGAAGGGTAGGTCGCAAACTACTTTCATAGATTCCTTATCAAAACCTATCAAAAACATGTGGCTTGATATCAATCCGGATGATGACGGAATCACAAGTTTACTGATGCCTTTTACTATTTCCTAGGAATATATTATTGTTTATCCTTTATTATCCTCTAATGCCAAGTTTTAACCTATGGATTCCGAATATTATTACAGTCCCTTAAACCTTTTTTAAGTGGTATGCCATAGTAATGGCTATTAAATATGTCCTCACCCCATTCGGTCATGATGGTGGACGATGAACCGGAGATCGCAAATCTTTATAGAGAATTTCTACAAAGGTCTGGTTTTAATTCGACCTGCTTCATCGACCCGCTACTTTCGCTTGAGCACTATATCCAAAATCCTAATCGATACTCTCTGTTATTATGGATTTGTGCATGCCTAGCCTTGATGGGATAAGACTTGCTAAAAAGATAAGAGAAGTTAATACCAAAATAAAGATACTATTAATTACAGCATTCTATTTCAACGACATGCTAGATACTGAAGAATATAGGGAAGCCAAACTGTCTGGACTAATTCAAAAGCCGACAAAGCTCTCAGAATTAAGACAAAGAATGATTGAGTTGTTGTCGGAATGACCACAATTGAAATCCTTTTTTACGAATCAATAGTTTAATTTCAAATGATTAATCCATCTAGATGGTATTTCAAGTTCATCTTTGGTCACGGCCATTCCTCTTAGAATGTAATAATTAATGAAAAAAGGAGTTTTGGGTTATGATTAACCTATCTTATGTACCCTATGCTATTAGATTGGTAAATCCTGTCTCTATCAAGCAATCGTCGACATTAGTTTCTTGAATTGACTTTGCTGACCCAAGTGTAATTGTCACAGCACCCGCTATTATTATGAGAATTGCTCCAATGATTATCTTACCAGAGCCTGCCTTCCTCTTATTATTGGGAAACGGGCGACTGTCTTTTTCTTCCTTTAATACTTTGGCCTGTTTCTCTGCTACTCTGGCTCTTCTTTCTCCCAAATCTCTACGTTGTACCCATCTTTTGTATCTGACCTATTCCACATAGTCTAACTCATCAATTCTTTTAACATTACTCATAATCCTTTCCTCACAGGGTGCTTACCATGGATATTATTGCAAGCCCAAAGATTGCTACTGCGATTGCTATTGATGTCGACGCTTTCATACAATCGCTACTATTCCTAGAATTGTGAATATTACAGCTGATGGTACCATACCTAATAATTAACATAGGTATTTGACATTAATAGGCTTTACTATAAATTAGACCCAAAACTCGTAGTGAAATGTCTGAAAACTAATACTCATGACTAAGATTTGTATTTGTATACGGTTTTGATATAAGAATAACAACTGTCTTATGGCTCCCTACCCTCATACTTTCAAGATAGTCAAGTTAGAAAATTTATATTAAAAGGGGGCCGATTTCCTTGATATCTTTGATTTTGGCCCCCTTCCAAAGTCGTTAAATATAACTAATTAGGAACAGCCTTGATGAGCAAGTATATTCAAATACTTGAGCATACATTGATTTGTTCAATAATTTCTTTAACCATTAAAATTGTAATAGTATTTATAAAGAATGTTTAAACACTTATTTTGCATTGAATATATTGGCAATCGATGATCACTCCGACACTATCGAGGCTCTGTCAGATTATTGTAACATACACGGGATAAGTTGCAAAATAGCCAAGGAGGGTCAACAAGGATTGTTTGAAATTCTAAAACGGGAATATGACCTTATACTTCTTGATATATCAATGCCAGAGTATACAGGGTTTGATATTTTAAGTCAATTGAAAAAACAAGGTGTTCGAGATAAAACTATAGTAGTATTTACTGGTTGGAATTTAAAGGAAGAGGATTTCAAAGACTATAAAGATGTTGGAGTAAGAGAAATTATCAAAAAACCAATCGGAGTTGACAGCCTTGATAATATTGTGAAAACTTATTTCATAAATAACAGGAAAGTTAATCCAACAGATAATCTTTCAGTTCATTAATACCTTTTTGTAAATTTACACGTGCTATCAACTAGAATACCAGATCTCATCTAAAAAATATTTTATATTGATTTTAACTGCTTTGGCTTTTTCTTGTTGGGGCTAATATCCTCTATGAACATGGCATCAATATTGGCCCCTAAGATTCTGAGGTTCTTGCCTTTGTCCCCTTTCGGCCCTGTCAGATACATGGCAAGAAAACCCATTGCCAAGCATTTCATTAGAAATATTTCTTAAAAATACCAGCGACTAGTGATGTACCTACAAAAGTGGCCGACCAATATAACCATAGATTGACCCATACACCAGATACTAGGGCTGGGGCAAAAGAGCGAGCCGGATTCATTGAAGCGCCAGAAATAAACGCCAAAAACAAAATATCTAACCCAACTATGCCGCCAATTGCTATTCCTCCAAAGCGTTTCAAGCCTTTTGTATATACTACTACCAGTATTACAGCCATCAAAAGAGCTGAAGCTAAAACTTCTACTCCAAAAATTAATGGCAGCGGATAAGTATAGCTAGGAGAGTTCGCTCTTAAATTTACTTCACTTCCAAATGCATATTTTACAAATAGACTTCCTAGTAACGCACCTACTATCTCTGCCCCAAAATAAAGTAGCAGTTGACCCTTTGAAATATGTCGGGTAATAAGAAACCCAAGTGTTACAGCAGGGTTAAAATGTGCCATAGAAATTTTTCCAAATAAATAAACACCTATTGCTACTCCAACAAAGGGGGCGAATGCAATAAAGGGTATACCCAGAGCTCCATTTAGTTTAGCATCAATAACTACTGAGCCTGTTGCAAAAACAACGACAATAAAAGTTCCAATTACTTCAACAATAAATTTTTTTTGATTTGAAGAAAGTCTCTCTATTGCAGTAGCAAGAATTGATTCCTTTGACATGGATTTTATCCTCTGATTAGCTGAGTAACGGTTTTAATTTTTAGATTTGAGAGAGATTAGACAGGGATTTCCTTGTCTAGTCGTTGTACTATTTCTTTTACTCGTTTTTCAATCTGGTCTCTTATTTCTTTTACCTTTTCAATTGGCTTTCCTTTGGGGTCTTCAATTCCCCAGTCTATAACTTTGGGAATAAATAATGCAGGACAGAATGTATCATCCACGCAACCCATATTGACTATTTTTGTTGCATTTCGCATCATGTCTTCTGTCAAGTCCTTAGGTTTTTGACTGCTGATATCGATTCCCACCTCATTCATTGCTTCCACTGCAAGAGGATTGATTTGAGAGATAGGAACTGTGCCAGCACTTGTACTTTCATATTCCTTTGGCGCATATTTTCTAAAGAAGCCTTCAGCCATCTGACTCCTTCCCGCATTTTGGACACAAACAAACAGGACTGTCTTTTTCGTATCTTGAGAGGGCCGTCTAGTAAAGGGAAGTTTCATATGAATCACTTTCCTTATCCAAGTAACAACATCTTTATTGCTTGAAGGCCCTAATTGATAGACTGGTTATCTGTCTTTTTTCTGGGTCTTTGTCTTGTTCTAATTCCATATATGGTTTTTCATCTAGTACTTCGATGTTAGTGAATCCGGCCTTTCTTATACTATCGATATAGTTTTCTTTGGTTAGGGAACCGTCAATACAACTGCACCAATTTTGGGTATCTACCAAGTCTTCATCTATTTCCTTAGATGTAACCAAGTCAGATATGACCATTCTTCCGCGCCCGTTTGGTTTTAGGATTCGGTGAATCTCTTTGAATGTGTCTAGTTTGTTTGACGTCAGGTTGATAACACAATTACTTATAACCACATCAACAGTGTCGGCGTCGACAGGTATTTTTTCTTCAATATCTCCTTGTCTAAATTCAACATTCTTGTATCCATGTTCCTGAGCATTTTGCTTTGCTTTGTTAAGCATGTCTTCTGTCATGTCTATTCCAATGACCTTCCCACTTTCTTTTACAATATTGGCGGCCAAAAATACATCAATACCTGCTCCAGAGCCCAAATCAACAACGATATCTCCTCCTTTTATGTCAGCAAATTTTGTGGGATTTCCACATCCTACTCCCAATACTGAGGATTCTGGTATAGAGTTTAACTTGTCAAGATCATATCCAATTTCTTTTGATGAACTAAACGGAGAGCTAATAACATCAACTGGGCCACAACAATCAGAAGAAGGCATACAACAAGATTCGGTGTTTCCACTTAGAGCAATCTTTCCATATTGTTCTTTAATCTTTTCCTTTAATTGTAGTTGTTTATCCATATGCATAGGTTTACAAAAGAAACTATTTAAATTGGTATGAGTAAAATGGTAAAGTAAGTGAAGTCAAGTAAACTAAAGGAAGACAGTTATGAAGGGACCGCTTTGAAATCCAGTAATCTACCCATACTCAAGGAAAATAATTCTTGTAATTTTTATGGTTATGATGTGGAAAATCTAATGAAAGAAACAGATGAATTAAGAAAAATAATTACTAAGAGAGGAACGTTAGAAATATTGATACCCCTTTGCTGTTCTACCGACCCAGTCAGATACTTAACATTTAGAAAGTCAATGAAAGGTTTCAGCAGTAAGACTCTCACAATACGCTTAAAGGAATTAGAAAAGAGCGGCATATTGAACAGACAATCCTTTAATGAGATTCCACCCAGAGTGGAATACAGACTTACTCCTAAGGGTCAAGAACTTACGGAATCAATTATTAACTTACTACAATGGATGAGAAAATGGTCTTCCAAGTCCTTTGGGTGAAGTTTTCAATACCTGTTTCCATTGTAAGGAGATATTATTAGATTAACCTTCATTGTGTGTGAGGCACTTTGTTCACATACTCAAAATATTTGCCGAGTAATTAAGATTGTTATTCAATCTAGCATTAAATATGATGGAAAGGACTTTATTTTCCTGTGATGGCATAAGATCTTTTATCCCGTTTCCTTATTTTTACTTAAACAAATGGGGGTTTTCGATAAATTATAAAGTATATGTACATGTGTTGTTTTACAATTAGTTAGTAATTCAAGGATATTTAATTATGATGGATGAAAATGTTAGACG
>JANWKP010000159.1 GCA_025451315.1 Nitrososphaerales archaeon
ATCTAGATATATGGATTACAAAAAAAGTAATCAATCAATCGATCAATCTGCCAACAAGAGAAAGATATTAGGTTAGCCTTTGTCTCAATAGTCATAGCCTTCTATTGTTATGATATATTCCTTAGAAGGTTATGGCTTTCTATATTTTTACAAATTATCATCAAGATTTGATACATTAGTGTATTCAATCCATACTGATTAGAATGTTCTGAAAGTTGGGTAAAGGGAATAGCCTGCTTTGTAAATTGAGATATGATAGATTCATTATGTAAAGACGAATCATTATTTGAATTCATTCTTAATAATCATTTATTATGACAACTTTATTAAAATTTCATTTGCTTGTGATAATTTTATGAAGTTTTCATATTATTGGTAAATACAAAATCTTAATAAATTTTTAACTTAATTAATTTAAAACAATTTTTGGTCTATTATAAACTTAGTCGAAAGCATTTAAACGTAGGTATGTCAACTGATTTTGACACGATTTTGTAGTTCTAATTATTACTAAACAAAATTTTATATATGATCAATTTCAATGAAAATGCTAAAAGAATTTTATATTAAAAAGGAGATGGTAGTAATTATTATCTAAAAAAAATCCAGTAGCAAAGTTTGCCATTATGAATATTATTACAAACTGAAGAAGTGCCTGAGTTGCAACAACTTTGACATATCTACGCATAAGTTTCTGAATTCTGATCATATTCGGTTCCTTTTTCCTTAACTCATGATAGACTCTAATATTCGTTGGAAGAAGAATTCCAAGTCCCTGAATAAGCATTACTGTAACAATAATTAATACCGTGATAATCCAGTATACTACTGGAGATTCTAGAGTAATTAAACCCATTTTTGAAGCTAGGAAGTAACCTGCAGTAGTTGTAACAGATGCTACAGTTGGCATATAAAAAACCATTTTTGGCATAAGCCATGAAATGACTTCTTTACGTGTTGAAAGACTTACATTTCGAAGTATGGGACCAAGTAGGAATGCCATAAAGATATCTGTTCCAGTCCATAATATTGAAGTAAATACATGAACATAATTAAGAAGCAGAAGGTTAGCAGTCACTATTGCTAGAATTAAGGCGCCAATTGGAATAACAATCCATATGTTTGAACGTAATGATATTGTTGGTGGTTTTTGTATTGAAGACTCCAATTGAATATGCTATCTTGTATAACTTATTAATATAACCTTTTATTTTATTGAATCAAAAACTAGTACATAGAATAATTGTTATGCTTCTAAATAATTATAAAGTGGTATTTTCAGTAATATTTTCTTTATTATGTAATCAATTCTAATTACAGTAACATATTTGCCAAACATTTGAACTTTGATAATGTACTAATAAACTTAGTCGTGAACGTGCAAATAGAGTATAGTTAACTGATTTTGTCACAATTTTGTAGTTCAGGATTATAATATATAAGATTTAGAGAAAATATCTTAAAATGCAATAATATTATCTCTTAGTGATCTCATACTACGATATCATTATTGTTAGATATATTAATTTCTAGAGTAACCTTATCTCCTTTTTTTATCCCAAGTTCTTCAAATTCTCTTACATTCATTTTAAATGTGGTTGATTCTGATGACATGTTATTCCTATCACCACCAAATGCACTTTCTATAGCATCAGATATTTTCTTCGGTAAATTCTTCAAATCATCCAATGAAGTAATAGGTATTGCTGCTACTCCGAAAGGGTTTTCGGGGAAACCTTGTTGTCTTTTAGTAGGAGAAAAATGGCTATTAGTATAGATCGATACATAAACATAAGAACTATTATCTTTAGAAGTCTCTATTTTTGATACGATAAATTCTTTCTTGTAACTCATAGTATAAATTATTCAATCACCCAAATATATACATCTATTATTTGTCAATACTAAACACTCTAACTAGTCATTTTGTAGGATTTTTTTATACTATTTGGAATTTTTTCAGTTGATTTCAAATTTACTTTGAATCCATATTACTTGTTTGAGCGAAGCTTAGTGATAATTTCTAATCCGTGAATTTATCGCTACAAAATTTTAATAGATATTATTTAGCATAGTTTATTATATTATTAATAATCCTAGTAAAAGATTCTGAGCCTTGTTGCGAGATGGGATCGGAGGGCTTCTAATACGACATGTAGTTGGTATCAGCTTATAGAAATAGTATTAATATTGTTAATAATAGAATAATTAAAAATTATTTCCTGTGTTCAAGTAACATAGGTGTAGGAAGGTAAAAATAAATATTATCATTCTATGAAAATATGAGTTATAAAATATTATTTCAAAACAAGTTAAATTCATAACTACCTATCAACTATTTTAGAGAGTCTATGATTCAGGTTATAGGATATGCAGCTAAGGAAGCCAAGGCATCTCTAACACCTTTTTCTTTTGAAAGAAGGAATTTATTTGATCATGATGTAATGATTGATATTCAGTATTGTGGGATTTGTCATACCGATATCCACCAGGTGAAAAATGAATGGGGACGATCGACTTATCCTATGGTTCCAGGTCATGAAATAGTAGGGAATGTTTCACAAGTTGGTTTACAAGTTACGCGATTCAATGTTGGCGATAAAGTAGGTGTAGGTTGTTTTGTTGATTCTTGCCGTAACTGTGATGCTTGCCGTCAAGGTGTTGAACAGTATTGTAGCAATGTACTTACAACTTATAATGGAATAGAAAAAGATGGCAAAACTCCTACTCAGGGAGGATATTCTAATAAAATTATAGTAGATGAAAACTACATACTTAGAATGCCTGACAACCTTGTTACAGAACATGCCGCTCCCCTTCTTTGTGCTGGTATAACTCTTTATTCACCTCTTATTCATTGGAAAGCAGGACCAGGAAAAAAAGTTGCTATAATAGGTCTTGGTGGCTTGGGACATATAGGTGTAAAAATTGCACATGCACTTGGAGCAGAAGTAACTGTGTTAAGCCATTCACTTAAAAAACAAGAAGATGCCAAGAAAATGGGAGCTGATAACTTTTATGCAACATCTGACCCCAAAACTTTCGAAAAACTAGTAGGATATTTTCACCTTATAATCAACACAGTTTCAACTGACTTTAACTTGAACCAATATTTGAATCTGCTCAGACTTGATGGAACAATGGTTGTAGTTGGAGCTCCAGAAAAAGATGCTCAGCTCAATGCACATTCTTTGATAAGTTCACGTCGCAATCTTGCAGGTTCTTTAATTGGTGGAATTCGTGAAACTCAAGAAATGCTCGATTTTTGCAGTAAATACAATATTGCATGTGATGTTGAGCTCATTCCAATCCAACAGGTAAATGAAGCTTACGAACGTATATTAAATAGCGATGTACGATATCGTTTTGTAATTGATTTAAATTCTCTTGGCAAAATGTGACTATAAAGATGAACTAATAATAACTGGTTAAAAGACTAGGAAGATTAATTTTAAGTATTTCTTAACTTTTTTCTTATTTTTATACAAGATATAACCAAATCAATTAACGGGTTCGAAGGTGTGTGAACTGATTTTGACACAACTTTATAGGTCATAAAAAGTATTTAATAATAATAGTGTCTTTTTAACTTAACATATTACTTACAGTATTTGTGAATATTTTTTTATCGACTGGTTTTCTCATAATTTGTCCTTTTGAGATTCCTGGAACTATAGTTAATAATTCATCTAAAATGTCCAAAGCTGTTACAAAAAGAATCTTAATTGTTGGGTCTATAGATTTTATTCTTTGATGTAATTGAAATCCATTCAAACCTTTCATTCGGATATCAAGTATTACTAGTAAATCATCAAAATTTGAAAGTTCTTCTACATAATTTAGTGTAAGATTAGGATCTGTAAAGCAAGCAATATGATAGTCATAATCTTTTAGAAAGCTTCTATAAGTAAAAAGAACATCTTTATCATCATCGACTATAATTATTCTTTTATTTTTCTTTTTTTTATGTAAAAAGAAACCTTCTCTATTTTTATTCTTATTTCCTATAAAATCTTCAAATATGCTAGGTTGATTCTTTATCATGATGGATTGTCTATTGTTAGTATAATCATTCTGCGACAAAGTATTACTTCTTTCTATAGTGTATGTAGGATATCCAATGTTTTCTGTTACCTTGAATTCACCATTATTTATAAAATTATATTTGTTTATAATATTAGAAAAAGCTTTTAAAATTCTATAAAAATTATTTCCAATTATTATTTTGTTTTTCGGAGCTAAAGAAGAAGAATTAATCTTTGAACATATATTTACTGTAGAACCAAATATATCTAGTTGATAATTATCTCCAGCCAAGGCTAAGTCTACTACACCATAATCTAAACTAATCTTGTAGCTCTCTACTTGTGATAAATTACTATTCTTCAATAATTCTTTATTCATATTTTCTCGCTTTTCTAAAATCTCTAATCCGCATTGTATTACCTCTTCAACTGCTTTTTCATTATTAAGATCTGAAAAGTTTAAGAAATAACACAGTAAACGATCACCAAGATTTTTTGCAATCTTACCGTTATAACGGTTAATTATTTGAGATAATTAGTTTATAACAGTAGAATAGTATTCTCTTATATTTGGAGGATCATCTGCTATAGCAGTATTGTTTATTGAACTTTCAAATTCTATAAAGCATACACAACATTTTATTGAATCATCAGTAAATTTGATGCTTTTATTGCCTTTATTGCTATGATGCCACATTTATTTGTCTACCATCTATAATAACTAGTAAGAGAGGACCACAATTCATATTCTCAATTTATCCTTGGAAATAAAGTATTTACAATAGCGGCATTTGTATCTATTTCGGATTTAGGATTTCTATTATTTGGTAAAGAAATTTTCATTATTTATCCTACTCCTAAAATTTAGGACTGTATATCCTTCATAAATCATATGATACATTTAAAAAATTTAAAGGAATTGGTCTAATTCGAGATAGAATTAAAATCTCTAAATTTTCGGCGCCTAAAAATTTTACCGATAAATTTATGTATTAAGCCATCTCATAAAATTATAAAATAGAATAAGAACTGATGGACACTCCGATAACTCAAGCAAAATTATGTGAACGTTACGGAGATACACTCCATCATTATTTATCCAATCTTCTTTAATTGATAAATAGGAATTTTTAATTTATTATATTAATATTAAGATTTTTATCTTCTATTTAATAATTGATTATATCTACAAGAATATTTCTTTAAAAGAAAAAATTAGTTACTTTTCAAAAACATTGAGATTTTTACATAAGTCGATCAAATCTTCAGGGCTTACATCTTTGACCACTGCTTTACATATTGAATCTTCTAAACTTGCTATATCATCATAATATCTTTGTTCATCTTCTGCTTCTTGAATATCGCAATCTTTGCCATCCCAATCACCTTTATAAGTCTGTATGCATATATCTGCAGCATACTTTTCTACCTTTTCTATTGCAGCATATATTGTGGGTGTCATAAGCTGCGAAACAGAAAATAATATTATCATAGTAATGGCTAGTTTTTGTTTAATAACCATATTATGTTATTGAAATAGTTACTTTTATCCTTTTTTTAAAATATAACCATAATATTGAATTTTATTAGATAATTGTATATCTAATAATTTGTCCTTGTATCTTTTAAATATCTAGATATTTATGGTAACCATGAATCAGTTGTATATTTACCTCATTGCTAAACTACTCTATATGTTTCAGAACAATATCAAGTTTTTGTGGCATTTTTAGATAAAATAATATAAGATTTTAAAGATAATAATTTATTTCTTTAAAAATGCTCTACCAACAATTACTCCTACCAAAGTAAAACATCCAATAATTACAGCTACAAATACAGTATCTGCTACTGATGCTAATGGTTCACCTACAATTCCCATAAATATTGAATATACAAGGATAATAAATCCAATCAATGCAAATAGACCAAAAACTATTGATTTTATATTAACTGATGATTCCTTATCTCTACTTTTTGTACCTCCAAAATCTGACATTTTTGTATATATTTTATCCTTTATAGGTTCATCTTTTCGTTGTACTTTATAATCCTCAAAATTGTTAGTACTATTTTCAGCCATATTTTTATTATCTTCTTTTTCTTCTTTTTTTGTTGTTGTTGGCATTGTTGTTGTTAATTCTTCTTTAGTTGAAGATTTATCCGTGCTAATCCCTAAATTAGAATTATCATTATAATTATTCTCATTTTTTTTATTCATTTGATTTTCTTGAGTTAATTGAGATTTATCTGATTGATCTTCATATTTTATTGATTTATCTATAGTTGAAGAATCTTCTCCAGTTACATCTTTATCTTTTTCTATCACTTCTTTAACTGTATCTTCAAGATTTGTAACTACTTCATTACCTCTCTCTAGAACTTTATTAATCGTATCATCAATAGTAGTGCTTTGTAATATTTCATCAGTTAAACTATTATTTTTCTTGTTTGTCGGACTGTTATTATTTCCAAAATCTTTGTTATCAGAAATTTCTTTCTTATTTGGCGCTTTATATCCCTTAGGTAGAGTCATACTTTTGATATTACACTCATTTTTATTAATATTCCTGTTTTCAAGATCACTGGGAAACCTAGGAACTATTCTACTGTCTAATAGTTAAATGACAGTTATTATTTAGAGACTATAATAAATAATACTAATTGGAGTGAATGATGGTGGCCTATTTAGTTTATTATGGTAGCATAGAATATTATGACATAATAACAAATAAAAATAAAATATAATTTTTACATTAATATTTAATATTGGTGTGATGAAATAGATGTTAACTTCTAACCAGTAGAATTTGAATTTGATGTTTTATACCAGAATATCAAAATATAACTTCTGCTAATGTATAATTTTTAATAAATGAAGTTTTAATAAAATGAAGGTAAACATTAACTAAACTAATACGTTATACTCAACTGTTTAGGCACAATTTTGTAGTTCAAACATATAACATAGATTTAGTTAATCATACAATAATAAATTAGATTTTGTGAATGTCTTATTGATAATTTTCATTAGTATGTATATAAAATCACGTTCTCATTTTTATATATCATCTATAGGCACAATTCCGCTATCTTCCTGTATGACCTCTTTGACATATAATGTGCATGGACATACCATCATCATAAACTTGGGCTACTTTCATATAATTTTGTCTTTTGTCATTATTATCTGAATTTGTTTGTGACATATTAGCCATAACATCTATCTGAACAGGAGATATAGTAGGTAATAATTCTCTAATAGACAATGGTATGTTATCTTGAATTTGATCTTCATTATAATAAATATTCAGAGCAAAATACCTTTTACCAATATTACCTAATTCAATTACAGTTGATTTTGATTGTTCCTTCTCTCTTTCTTGATCTGATATAATAAATCGTAGTTGATCATAGGTTTTTCTATCAGAGATGAGTTCTGCTAATTGGTGCTTCTCTGCTTCTGAAAATGGTTTACCTAATTGTTGTGCTAGTTTGATAAATGAATCTTCTAATCGTATTATCATTATAGTACTAGTATAATTTAAAAGATATATCTATTCTAGATTTGGATAAATCACTTGACATTGTCTCTGATGAATTATACTTTTCATATTATTAAATAGCCCAGTTAAGGATAAAACTATGAATTATCTCAAAAATTATTAGTTCAGTTAATTAGTATTCATAAATTTGATAACTTGTTGTGTACCCACATTATCAAATATGAGTCCAAATAATAATTTATACTAATTATATTTAAAGTTGAAAAATTTTTAGGAGGAGATTATTTACACAAGGTTAAGTGCTTTGAATATCATTTTGTGTAGTCTTCAATAAATTGAGATTATATTTTTTATTCGCTTACATACAACTATGTTATTATCCATTTGTGAGCATCTAAGGATGCTGTAAAAGCTATTCTTTAGGCCACGGAATATCAAATAGTACTCAGGAAACACGAAAATCAGTAGAGACAAATATTCCACGGTTGTTGATAGCAAAATATTCTCCACTGTTAAAAGGATTCGAAGCAAGGATTGTAATTATTGTTCCATTGTATTGGGGACGATATTTTGAAATATCCTTCCACTTTTCGCCATCTGCCGATCTCCTAAATATAAATGACTCTGCATTTTCAATAGAATGTGCTTGTTGAGCTGTATCGAAGCTAATACAATCACATTTTGGGGATCATATGAATCTACATCAACTCAATCAAGATATTTATGTAAGTCCTTCTGTTGGGACTATTCGAAGATTCTCCATAATCAAAGCTTCAAAATAGCCATCCCCTGCAGCAGAGTACAGCCGTTTAGGCGTATTCATATGAGTTACCAAGTGTGAGTATCATAAAGATCTTGCTTCACTCAGTTTATCCAAGTTCTACACCATCACGGCTCTGAACTAGAGCTCATGCTTCTATATCCACAATAATATAGTCAGAATTATTTACGTCCGGCTCAATTTAACACATGTGATATTCCAAGGTCTAGTGGGAAGCTCCATAATTTCGAAGATTCTAACTTGTTCAAGGTGTTCCTTATTTCCCTTGATTCGTCCCCCAAGTCACTTGATACATAATGCACTAGGTTTGGACCCAACGTATCCCTTACTGAATCTATCATGTTACTCCTCCAGAGAGCTAAATGAAACAGACATTATAATAGAAGTAGAGATTTTATTCATTCCAATACCCTCCCAAACTTGTCAACTATTATTAAATTTCATAAACCCTCACCAAATGTATTACAATATGCTCTATTTGGATTCTAATGATCGAATACTATATTTTGTGAGATAATTCCTTTCAAAGTCGCTTGAGTCTTCCATCCACTCATTAAAGATTCAAGCACAAGAACTGAATTTTGCATTCCCGCTATAAGCGTCGTCATTGAAAAAGAGAATCACCTTCTCTTTCGTGTCTCATATGGTATCATCTTGGATATTTTTAGTCAATGGAGTACTATTCTTAATGCAGAATTCCATTTCTGATAAAAACATTTCTATCTTTTGTTTTAATATTGGTTCTATTGCATATCCAATATGTTCACCTATCTCTCTATTTTTACAATAAAACTTTAATGTAGGTGTACCTTCAATCGATAAACGATCTATTAACTCCTGATTATTTTTATCATCTACCATAAGCTTTAGAAAAACTAACTTATTCTCATATTGTTCAGATAATCTGTTATATAATGGTTCTAAAGCTTGACAAAAACCACACCTGACTGCGCTAAAATTAACTACTACAGGAAGGACAGAATCTATCACTTTTTCTTGCCATAGTTTTGCTGTTATGGTTTCTACCGACATAGAAATAGTAATATATATCAGACTTTTTTATTTTTCTACAATAGGTATAATATTAGTAATCTATTAATGTGAATTTATTATGAAGTAGCAAAATGCAAAACAAGATCATCTAAAGACAAAAATTCCATGGATAGTAGTTAATTATAATTGTGATGAAGCATAGTCTTACCTTTCTTCTTATTCATCTATTTTTTTTATCGGATTTAGAAATCAGTATTAATGCGACAGAGTCACGTAAAAAATTTATAATTCACTTTCAAGATATTTATATATAGAGTATCATTAAAAGTTCAGAAAAGAAATATTTACGATTAATTATAGTTATGGATATCAAAAACTTTGGTATTTATCCAAAAGATATAAACTTATTCGTGAGGATGCAATCAAAGGTTTGTAAACTGATTTTGACACAATTTTTTAGTTCAGAAATTTACAAAAACTCTATTTTTTCTTGTAAGCTTTTCTATAAATATAGCTAATTACTGTTTAACAAGTTACTGAATTATAATATTAATAAGTTATGGAAACGATAAGGTTATATCTTGTGTATTTTATACACATTTAATGTCTTTCTATATACTTTTATGGAATTATACAGATCAGGGAATACAAAATGTAAAAGAATCTCCAAAACGAGCTGATGCTTTTAAATCCAAATTAGAAAATGCTGGGGGGAAACTAATAGAAACATATTATACGTTTGGTAAATATGATGGAGTATCAGTAGTAGAGGCTCCTAACGATGAATCTTTGATGTCTTGTCTGTTATCTATTGAAAGTCAAGGTAATGCACGTACTGTAACTTTAAAAGCTTTTAGCTATGATGAAGCTACTAAAATAATTGAGAATATACAACAATAATCCAAACTTTTCATTTTAAGTTATTTATATCAATATATAGAATGTTTTATATTGTTTTATCTCCGCTATAGCAGTAGGTCTATTTCTACTTCCTTCTGTTACAGATACACTAGCACAATTTCCTCAGTTGAGTATTAAAAATAAAAATGCGTTGTCTTTAAACGTAACTGATGCTGTTTATAATTCTAATACGAGTAGGTTTTTAAGTTCCAAAAATATATCATCGACTCCTTATCGAATCAAAGTCACAATATTTTGAGAAGGGATTCCTAAATGATGTAGGTAATGTAACTAATAGTCAGACATTTTTGAATACTTATCTGATGATTTACTTCTTGGGAGAGGAAATGGAACGATTGAGACTACCAATGGACAAGATATCAGTTTGATATCTTCCGACATAGGAAGATGGATCGATAGTCAATGGGTTTTTTTTATGGAATAATGTTTTTCAATAATACTCATAGTGAATCATTATCTTTACTAAATAATAGTATCGGTCTATCCAAGAGTACATCTGGCTTAAATGAACCAGACTACATATGGCTTTTGGCATAAACTGTTAATTTTATTTATTACTTTTTTTAAATAATAAAATCTTTTTCTAAAAAGTTCTAGATTGACATATTTATGAATACCTTTTTTTAATATTCGATTCTGCGCTTTTACTAGTTTTGGAATAACTAATATTACTATTAATATGAAATTAAAGATTTATCTATCAGCAGTGAGGGTTTTCAAAATTTATGAGTATTATAATAAAAAATAGTTTTTAACTTAAATATGTTTAATATATTTTAAATATTAATAGCGATACTAAGGAGTTTAATCTAGTAATAAAAAAGATATAAGAATAAAAAAAAGTTACATTAAAAGAAACTGCCTAGTCTAGTTAAAACATTCTCGTTAATTAGGTTAAGTTCTTTATTATTATTATTTTCTATGCATTTATTTGAGTTATTTACATCGCTGTTACAATCTTGAATAAGTAGTAAAATTCTTTTATTCTGGAAGATGTCATAAGGAAGAAAAGTAATTTGACTTTCTTTCCCATTGAATTTTTCTACAATACTGCCTGATTTACCCTCTAATGCATTCTTGAAAGAGGTAAGATGTGAAAACTGTTCTTTCTTCGCAAAAGATTTTGTTGAGATTGATGTCTCATTTTTGTAGGAGTCACCAAGCTTTGCTCCATTTTTGTCAATTAAGACCAATCTGGTATTATTTTGTAAATTAAATGACTGCAGAAATTTGTCATAGTTGTTAATATTTATTGTTCCTAACAGTATGCCTATCGGTTCATTTTGATGGTTGATTACTGGAGTTGCAATTACTGCCAGATTTAATCCTGTTGCTTTAGAGAGAATTGCATCACTCAAGTAAGTTTTTTTAGTCTGATTCACTCCTTGATAATAATCTCTAAATGCAAAATTAGTTGCAGTTAGATTTAATTGATCATGAAATGGTTCATCAAAATATATATCTCCATTATTAAAATAATATAAAATTGAATTAATATCTTTAAATTGATCCAAAAGTATTTTAGCTATTTTTCTCTTTTCTATATCGGCATCTTCTGGTATACCCTTAACTTTTGGATCTACCAAATTTATATCAGGAGGTTGTAAAATTTGTGGTAGATTACTAGCAATTTGCAGAGCAGTAGCTAGTTTTGTTACCTTACTTTCAAGTATTGTTTTTACATTTTTGAGTTCATGTAAAATTGAAGAATTATTATTTTCATTTGTGTTATTATAGTATTGAGTATCTTGAGCATAAATAGAAGAGATAGAGGGTGAGTTTGCAGCAGAAAATAAGATAATACTACTGCTGATAGCAATAATACCAAATAACAAACTTGGAATCTTTAACATTATCTATTCTTGAGAATTTTAAGAACAATTCAATATAATTCTATCTATTAGCATAGTAATAAGGGTTCTGAGGGCTTCGAACTCTCATTATAGCAGGGTTCGGTAACATAATATAATAAGTTTTTTTTTATTTAAATACAATAAATTATAAGTTACTTTAATCCTATTATAGCAAATATCCCTCCAATTGTCCCTGTAATGATGGTTCCAATTATCCATTGAGGAAGATTTGCCTCTATACTATCTCTAAATTTCTCCAATATTGTTTTATGGAATCCACTATTAAGGTCTAGGTTATATTTGTAATTCTTTTTCAAATTGTAAATGGGGGAATCTTTTTTTTCTAGATTTCCCATCCATTTTTTAGACATAATCTTTTCAACTTCATCACAAAGTGATATACCAGTTGTATGTTTAATTGTTCCATCTAGGTTTAGGATTTGTTCCTTGCAACTGTGACATAATAGTGGATTGGAAACAGATATTCTTCTATAAGTTCTTGAATTTGAAGGAGTATTTTCAAAGATACAACCGCTAGTACTGTCTACTTCGTGCTGATGTAAACTCCCATTATAATCATGACTAAGGTTGTTTAGACAGCACATAATAACTAGAGAAATCAAGTATTCGAATAACGATGGAGGACAGTACTTTTTTTCCCAATCAAGTGAACTTATAACCCAAATTAATTTATGTCCTGCCAATTTACCCTGGCAAAATAAATTGTTTTCCCATAATTCCTCGGCTGTAATGCTTATCCAATGATCTATTCCATAATTGTTACTTGTTTTTCTTTCTCTTTCTTCCAACTTTTCTATTTGCTCAATAAACCAGTTTAAAATATCGGTTCTAGGCTTTTTTGGTAGATCGAATCCATTTAATTTCGATGGTGATACTATCTGAAAGTCAAATAAACTCTGACACTTATTTAACTGGAGAAACAGATGTGCAAAAACCAATTGATCAAAGTTTAGTTTAATTTTGAATCTATTTCTTTCTTTTATTATAGTTTTGAATTTTGATATTATAGTTTTGAATTTTGATATAGTTTTGAATTTTGATTTTTTAGGTAATTCCTCTGCAAATTCTTCTACGAATACTATACCAACTCTTTTAGGAAGTTGATTCTTCCTCTCCCTAACTGGTTGTTCACTCAAGAATTCATTATCTGTTAGTTTATCATCAATTAGTGGGTCTGTCACATTTTGTAAATTGAGTTGTTATTAGAAAAACTTTATCATCAAAATTTCTTAGAATGCTTATGTCTTTTCTTTCTTTTTTACTATTGCAAAATTCATGTATATGAACCCCAATATAATAAGGGCTCGGAGGAGTGTGAACCGATTTTGACACGATTTTATAGTTCAAAGTTAGTATTTTAAAAAAATTTGATAAAATTTGATATAATTTTTAATAATTAGAATAAAGAATTATTACCACAGAATAATAATTAAATAGAACACAATCATAAACTTTGCAATGTTATCTGTGTCATGTAGAGATGTTAGAGTAGATGTGATTTCGAAGGAACTGGCGAAACAGAAGAAGAATTAATGAATGAATAATTTGGTTGATCATGCAATTAAGTATCATGACTAGACTCATCAATATGTGATGAAGCCTGAAATGCAGGAAAAGATAAAAGCCAAAATTAAAAAATCTTGAAAATATGG
>JANWKP010000160.1 GCA_025451315.1 Nitrososphaerales archaeon
CTAGAAGACAAGGTAGTTGGAATTATCGGAATGGGAAGGATTGGACAACGAGTATGTGAAAGGTTGAAAGCGTTTGATGTTAAAATGATTTATCATGATCAATTTCCTCTACGGACTGCAGAAGAATTTGTGCTTGGTGTCAGATACACCCCTAGAGATCAGATCATAGAACAAGCTGATGTGATTACAATAAATACACCTTTAACGCCAGAGACCGATGGTATGTTCGATCGAGATCTAATTTTTAAAATGAAAAAAGGTGCATATCTTGTTAATACAGCTCGAGGAAAGATTGTAGATACTCATGCTCTTGTAGAAGCTTTGGAAAAAGGTCATTTAGCAGGATATGCTGGTGATGTTTGGTATCCACAACCAGCTGCAGCGGATCATCCTTGGAGACATATGCCTAATCATGCGATGGTGCCTCATTATTCTGGAACAACCCTAGAAGCACAAAACAGGTACGCAAAAGGAGTAAAAGATTGTCTTGTGCGGTTTTTAGAAAACCGTCCTCTTGAACAACAATACCTTATTGTCGATAAAGGTAGCGTTGTAAGCCCTAGTTATAGCTATGCTTTCAAGAAATAGATAGTGTATTTGGCAATCATCTAGACTCCAATCTATTTTTATCTTCAATAAAAATATCAGATTTGTATAGTTAGTTGCATAGTCGCAGCATGTTGGAAAAAAATTGACATACCATTGTCAGTTCTTGATCTTACTAATTTGTAATGGTCCAATATTCAGAAAGATATAATGCTAATTTTATTTGTTTTATTTGTTTTCGCACTCCTACTAAACAACATAACTAAGAAGAGGTAAACTAAATTGCAAAAAATGGGATTCATAAACAAAGTTAAAGAATCAATCCTATTCTTAATGCATTAATTCGGGTAACTACCACTTTAACTCAAGATTACTTTTAGAATTAAAAATAATCAAACAATGTAGAAATTTACTCATTAACCTGCGTCTGTCGTTTAATGGGGGGTTTCATATCTTGTCTAAATTTTCTTAGAATAATGTTACTATTATACAGTATAATATAACCAAGATATATAAATATTACTCGCCCTCCCATCGTATTTTTTTAACCCCTTTTAAGCGATGTAATAATTGTTTTGATTAAGTACATTCTAATATCATAAATGCCAAAATAAACTCCTATGGGGTTCCTTACTCACGAGTAATTAAGACAGAATGAAGGGGTTCTAAGCACGGAAAGTGGAGATAAAGCAAAGATAGTGATGTATTGATTTAAAAAGTCCGCCTTACAATAAAATAGGCGACTAAATTCAGTTTGAAATCAGTTACACTATTACGAGATAGCCTGATAGAAATGATAATTTAAGATATTTACTCATTCTATCAGTGAGTATCATATTGCGAGTATGGACTCGAATAATTTATATTAAAAATATTAGGACTTTTTTAGTCTCCTAATCCAACAATAAATGATCTAACTATATTTTCATAAATAACTAATACTAATTAATCTTGTTCAATGTTGAAATTTATAGTAACAAGAATATGTACTTCTTTGATTTACATCATAATAGGTTTTTGTTATTTACGAATAGAATTTTTTTATAAAATGGGGATTAAAGGCTTAAGAAATCAAGTTATAAAGATCACGCATAATCTTAACGCTTAACCAGGATGAATAATTGAATAGTGATTTATTTTTTTAGTATATCCATTCTGAGACTGATTTTGTATTAAGATCTTTTAAGCCTACTCCAGTTCAACGTTTGTCACTACTAATTTTTTTGATCCTGCTTAACTCTTCAATATCTCTGTCTGTTCCTGGATGGTCTTGATCAGTTGCTTGCAACATTCATCTTGTCCGGCCACGCGAGATAAAACAGGCTTATCACGCATTGCTTCTCTGGTAACCGGTTCTCCATCACGGCTGAAGCCTGTAGACTTGAAGGTAAAGTGATATGTGCCTGCTTCATAGGTGTGTGTGAAAATGCCTGCATATTCGCCATCGTCTGGTTCTGCATCAGAGTGGACTCCGTCGTCAAGAAGCTGCATCGTCCAATTCAAACCACTAGGAGAGGTAGCTGTTACAGTCACTTGGCAGGCGGTGACTGGCAACCCTGCTTCAGAGACTAAGGCCGTGAGCAGGATCGAATCACCGACATAGACCGGCACAGGGGTAACATAAGGCATCATCCGGAAGTTACTTCCAACGCCGATAGCGATACCATAAAGGATTGGATCCTTGTACTCCTTGCATTCTTTTGGTAGGAATCCAAGTTCATGACCCTGTCTCGGGGGTAATCCGAAACAAACGCGCATTGGGTGCTCTATAACAACTTTCCAGCGACCTGCATATCGATCAGGCTCTTTTATCGGCAGCTTGAATTCTACAAAACGGGCCTTGCTCGTAGCACCTGAACGCAGTTGATAGCCAGAGGGGATTATCACTGGATCAACAATTTCACCCGTTGGAGATATGCAATAAAAAGGAAGACGATACCCTTCAAAGTCGTAGATTACAACGAGTGCATTGACATCGCCCCATAGAACATCAAATTCAATTACATGTTTGTCTCCTGGTGAAATCCAAAACATCGGATCCTCAACAGAAGAGGTTTCCACAATTTCCATAAAGATCTGTGTATAGTACTTTTCAAGCTCGAAATATTTCACCCCCTTCAAATCTTGATTAACATGGAAAAAGTTCTTTTGGTCTCCCGCTAGGACAATCAACTGGTTTGTATCGATTTCTGAGTCAATTCCAAGTCCAATGGTATAAACGTTGATGTCTGAGGGTTTGGACATTGGACTGGTGCTAACCCCGCCTGGTCCAATCGGTCGAAGCATTTGTCCACCGAGTATGCTATACCAATTTCCGCTACCTTGCGGATCTTCAAATCCGGTGTTCTCTATTCCGTCGCTTAGAACAACCAGTGCCTTGGTAAGTTTAGGAGGTAACGTTGGACGAGGTTTCTGTATCTCTTTGATCCCAGTGAGCGCACCACCTGCAATAGCGGTGCTACCAGTTGCTGGCATGATATCTGTTTGCAGTGTTTGAAGGATATCGTTCTGTGTAGGAGGATTTGTGGAGGAAACCGAGGACATTGATACGACTACGTCTGGTATATGATTGAATTTTGTAACAGCTACCCTGTCATCCAGGTCTGCGCGCAAGAGTTCAACGAAGAGTTGACTAGCAGAAATGGCTGCCTCCATCTTTATTCTAGATCCGAGAGTATTATTCATGCTACCAGAGCGGTCTACTACCAACCCTATATCGAGTGCGACTGGCGGTATTATCTCCGCACTTAATGGGAAGATCCAGGTCTGACTCACAGGGAAATTAGTTGCGTTATGATTACTAAGCGTCAGAGCCCCGCTTGCCACTTTTGGTGTGTTGTTAGCAAAGAATGAAACAGCAACTATAGCCTTCCCAGATCCCAAATCCCCCGGACCGCATGAGGAAGCGGGGAAAATAGTATATATTCGGTTGATTGGCGCATTTGTTACCGAGCCCTCAGGATCGGGTAAGCCAAACAATGCAGCATCCGCTCCCGTACTTACTCCGCGGAATGTTAAGGGCCCGTCGCCAAGATTTTTTACTTCGAATGTATGGACCGTGCGAAAGCCCTGTTGGACTTTACCTAATTCTATGGGAGTAGATGCATCTACCAGAATCTCTCCATGTGCAATACATCCTTCACCAAGAACCGTAATCATGTGAGGACTTCCAGGAGCATCGCTGATCACGCTAAGGTTTGCACTATGAGATCCTTCAGAAGGAGGAATGAAGTTTAGGGAGATAGTATTAGACTGACCGCATGTCAACATGCCACTAAAGCTTGCGCAAGTAAAACCTGAGACGTTTAGAGATGGAACACTTACACTCATTGGCTTTGAACCATTGTTAGTGATCATGAGAGTCTTGTTAGGTGCAGACGTCCCAACTGGATTCTTCCCAAAACCAATCGTCGTAGAGTTAAACTGAATCTTGAACTCTGCGGGAAGTGCTTTGCCTTTACATACAAGTTGTTTATCGCCATTAGCGGGGGTGGTATTGACCATTAGAACCGATGAAGCCCAGTTGCCTGGTACAACAGGATCGAATTTCACATCCACCTGGACGATTTCATTTTTAGAAAGACTCGACGGAAGGGGAACAGTAGTAGAGATGACACTAAATGGAGGGCTGTTGGTAATAGAGTTCACGGTAAGACAGTCTTCACCAACATTTTTGATCGTAAACTGTTTAGTAGGTGGTGTGAATGAACAACCACCAATGAACACATCTGAGAAGGTCTGAAAAGACGGAGAGATTTCACACTCCCCACGCGGACGGAGGCATTTTTGCTGACGACTCATGTTAGATGTTGAATAATGAATGATGACTTCCGTAGCAGTGGCCTCTCCTTTGATCTCACCTGTAGGTATTATAGGAGATCCCAAGCTGCAGAGCACATTACCGTTATCGCTGCGGTAAATTCCAACACCGGTGGCTTGGGTCCCATTCGAACCCCATGCAAGGAACACTGTTCCAGCCAACGGGTCTGTAGGGGAACCCTGACTCCGATTGACTATAGGAGGTGCAATTGAATTGGCAGCAGTGACGCCGAGAATCATTACTTCAATCCATTTAGAGAAGTCTACTACAGATAGCGAGCGTGTGCTAGGATTACCGGGGCCCGTATCGAGAATCACAAGATACTTTCTTCCGAGCACTCTATATTTGAGCTTGTGACCCGCTGTTTGAGGGTGGAAGATGCTTTTTGACCCTTCCTGGATAGAAATGCCGTTGGCAGAGCTGTTCGTCGTAAGTGTGAGGGTTTTGCCGTCAAAGGATTTACTCGGAGAACTATCCCAGTCTTCAATTGTGATAAATAGACCATTTATAATATTAAGAGGAATGCATACCATTGTAAATTATTTACATTATATAGAAATAACTAAAGTTATTTAACCTTATGGCTCTATTTGCAAGGCTCTGTTAACTTAAGAAAATGATATAGCTTAAAGATGCTCTATTTCTAATATGTTTGGTAAAAGAAACAGAACATCTTCATTGTATATAGAATCTAGTTTGTATTTGTATTTTCTTGGATTATCAATCAGAGGTATTCTAAGGCAATGTTCTTTTTACACAAGGTCAAAAGAAGGCCACATTGCAATCTGGAAGTGGATTCAAAAGTATAAACCTCAGAAGGCATCATCAATCAAAAGAAAAAGGATTTTAGAGTTCATAGTGGACGAGACATTACTTAAAGTAGGCCCAGAGTTAATCTGGTTATGGGTTGCGATTGAACCAGAAAATAGACAAATTCTCGCACTAAATATATCAAAAGAAAGGAACATGTTTGTTGCGGATAGATTTATTTCTGGCTTGGTCACGACATATGGAAAACATAACATATCTACAGATGGAGGAACATGGTATCCACAGGCTTGTCAATTCCTACAACTGAATCATCATATCCATTCCTCTCTGGAGAAAAGTCTGATTGAAAGAACGATGCAGTATATCAAGGATAGAACCGAATGCTTTGATGATTATTTTCCATGTCTAAAAGAAAACTGTAAACTAAAGCATACGATGAATTGGCTCAATCTATTTGTTGATTATCATAACAAGGAGTCATGTCGTTAAGTTAACAGAGCCATTTGCAAAAACGTCTATATCAAAATCATGAAATTCATTTACTATGTATGATAGAGTTCTACAGTTTGTCTGGTTCTTAATTTTAAACCTATGACTACCTGACATGTAGACAAATCTTAACTCCTCCTTTAGATCCAGTTTTATTTGATGACTCCACGATTATACGGTATGGATTCGAGTCCCATTCCAAGTTCAAGATTTAAAGACAATTCTTATCTAAAACTATCAAACTATAAACCCATGACTACCTGAATTGTGAACGAATAGGATACGCTATTAGACCGTCTACATTTGTTAGGAATCATGTCCCAGCCTCATTTACACAACTGTTAAGGAAATTAATCATTCAATTAAGACGCAACTTGATCAAAAGATAAGTACAAGAATATCCAAATTAACTTTATTAATGATAGTTTAGAAGAGCAAATTTAGGTATATGCAGATAAATCTCAACTAGATCAGATTATAAATAACTTGATAGATAATACAATAAAATTTTCAAATCGAATGGTAGAATAAACATCATAATAGAAGGAAATATTTCAAAATAATCTGAAAAAGATAATGACGATAAAATGAAAGAATTGAGAATGAGACGGAGATATTTGTTAATATCTCTGACATTGATAAAGGAACATTCTCCCAAATTTTTCCCGACCTATTTGAAAAATTTGTTTGTTCTTATTTTTAAGAATATAGAATAACGAACTCTTGACTACACATACTAGTCAAAACAGATCGTCTTTTAATTCAACTAAATGAAAGTCATATAGTAAATGAATCAAATTCATACAAATCGATTTATCACACTTCATTTTGAGGAGAAATTGTTCTAGGTCGATACTTGCATCTGAAAGGACTAACCAAGCGATTGCAGATAGTTTGGCTGTCTCATTGTTGCCCACTAATGTTCTAAAGTAGGATTTACCAGGAGTAACCCAATATCTGTATAAGAGTTTATTTTTTTCTACCTTGGCAGCTCCGAAATTTGTTGTAGGAATAATTTTGGTTGTCCGGGTGATCTTGATTTTCCTCGTAGATGTATAGGATTTTAATGAATGATCATAAATTCTTTTCATATTATTAATTAGCATTTTTCCCTTATCCAATATCATTATGCCATTTACACGAATTGTGGGATTTTCAAACATTAGGTCTAGATGTTCAGGCGCCTTAATATTTCCATTAAATATACTGTTATCTCCTAACGCTAGATGAGCAGTCCCAAGTCTCTTTTCATACTCTATCGCTTTAGAGGTTTTTCTTGCATACTTATTCAAACCTATTCCAAATTCACATATTTTATAAATACCTCCTTTTTCTATCTTTGTGGCTTTTGCTTCAATCTGTTCAAGATAGTTTTCAAAACCGGCATTTGATCTATCTTCTATTTTAATAATTTTACCATTTTTTATATTTAAAACAATCTCTTCATTCTCTTTAATTACTCGATTTGGTATCGCACCATCTATTACTAATGTTCCATTGATGCTCTTTTCTAAAGGTACTTTGAAAACCTCTCCCGTTGGTAAATTATCCCAAGAACCCCTGTGATTAATCTTCTTAAAACCACCATCCGTTCTAACCTTCCATCCTCCAAGCTTAAAGGAAAGGTGAGTTCCTTTGACTGTTTTAATTTCTACCCATTCGGTTCTTGCCAAAACTTGTATCAATGGGTCTCCGATTTTTCTCATTTCTTCATAGTCGGTATTTTTGATACAGTTGCTAATCATGTCCATATCGACATTTGGCATATGAGCTAACCGAGATGAGTGCGTCTCTTCGACAGTTCTTATTATTTGTTTACGAAAAAGCAATTCCCCAGTGACCTTCTTAAAGAGTGTCAATATTACATCACTATTTTCAATGGCTTTTTGCAGAGGTATAGATAAAAAAGGGATTGGTCTTATATTACTTGTTAAAAGGATGATCGTGGGAATTGCACATAATTTTTTTGCCTCGTCTGAAAAAAAACTAGCTATTTCTGGTTCATCCGAAATTATCAGTATATTTTCATTTTTTTTAACTGAAATGCTATTAGATAATATGTTACTATTCAAAGTCATTTCAAGTCAAATAATGAACAAAATAATATCTTAAATATGAATAATTTTTGTTCACGCCATCATACAAGTAATCAAATAATCTCGTTACATCTGGTGTGAATATGTATCTATCTTGAGATCTTTGAATCATTCCAATGCCCATTAATTTATTTAATGAGAGCTGATCTTGTATTTCCTCATGACTGTGGACTTCGATCATTGTTTCAATTATTTCAAGGCGTACGTCTTTGAACTGTAAGAGAATATTCTTAATTTTATTGTATGCGTTCTTAAATTTATTTCTTCCATAGACATCAACAATATCAAAATCGATTTTAGGTATTGGTTGATTTTTAGTAGCCTGTACTTCACGTGAAAATGTGTGACAAAATCGATGAGTGACTAAAGGTTCCTTTAATGTATCCACTCCATCAGGATTATCGAGTTTCGTATTGGATTTGTACTTGGGCACACTCTCATTGGCCTTTTTATACAGATAAATTTCATAGTATCTTGTCAAGACCTTTTTAAACGCAAGAAGGGCCCATCTTGGGTTATAATCGTTGTTTAAGTAAATTAAAGTTCTAGCTTTAGTCTCTATAATATTATTCAATCTCAATAAGTCTTTCTCATTCTCTTTCTCTGGATCCTCATTTTCATTTTCTTTCTCCTTCATCTTTTTTATGAATGATGCTTTCAATCTTCTTTTGAATAACGAGTCTAATTCTGTTTCTGTCCATGGTCTCACCCTAATTACATTTCCAGCGAGGAAATTTACTTCTTGATTTGTTAATAGATCACGAAATATTGGTAACAAAGCAATAATAATATATATATTATCCATTTCTAACAATTTTTCATAAAACATTTGTTGTGTTCTAAAATATTTTTGAATGGTTTGAAAAAGATTTGTGTCAGTAGCCTTATCCAAATTGTCCAAAAACAAAATCCTTTTGGTATAATGTGAACAAACTATTTCCGAAAGTTGCTCTATTCCATCTTCTATTGCTATTACGTTATCTTGAAATGATATTTTGTAGAGATAACTCATTTGTTCATTTGTTAGCTTGTTATTCTTAATCAAATATGTCCTCATGGCTTTGAATATAGACCAATGCACAGTTTTCCGAAAATCATCCAGATTTGCATTTATAGAACATTCAATAAAAGCAGCTCCTTCATCTTCTTTACTCATTATTGACGAAAGATACTTCATAGAGGTTGTTTTGCCCGTTCCCCTGCTTCCTAGTAATAGTATTATCCTTGAATCGCTATCTGCTAAAAATTGCTTCTTAACATCTTTTAGTGCATTGATGGTTCTAGTCTTAACAAAATATTCATAATGTAAGGGATTCTTAAAATTGAGCGGCGTTGGCTTAAAAGGGTCATTTTTTAACCCCCAAAATTTCATTGCGCTAGTACCAAATTCAACATCATTGGATTCTTTCTCACTCAATTGAAGTTCAATTTATATTCATAATTGCAGGATTAAAACTTTGTTGTTGCCAATAAATTTAAATCAACCCCTTTTTAATAAATAATGTGTTACCCCTGGAATTTTTTCTTTTTCTGGCTTTGGGGTACGCTTTGGATTCATCTATAGAAATAGGGTCTACAGGGGAAAAACTGAACCCAGATATCAAAATTAATGAGGAATTACCTATTCATGTAAATATAACCAACGATGGAAGTTCGACTATAGATGATCTTGCGGTTTCATTAATTGCACCTGGTTTTATTATAACCCAATCTTCCAATTTTCCAGATACACTATATCCTAATTCAAAAATAGAGGGATTTTTCACCCTCAAAGCCTCAATGGTTGGAAAAACTAAGATGTGGCTACTAACTACATTTACTCAAGACACCCAACACCAAAATCAACTTAAATTCCAATCTTCGTCGATCTCCGATCCTCTATATGTAACTATTATTGATGACATGTTTATTCAATTTGACCGTATTTGGCAGGGATTTATTACAACTATATTAGGAGCAATAATGGGTACATTTATCCCTATAATCTATAATAGATTAAACAAGAACAAGCTTATTGAAAATGAAAGAGATTCTGCTATCAAAAAGGTCAAAAGTCTCTTAGAATACGAACTAGATTTTAACAAGACCCGAATCTCACAGTCAAAGAAGTGTGCACTTACAAATTGGAATAAAATTCTAAATGAATACTATTACTTGTTAAGCGAGAATGAAAAACTCTCAGACGCTTTATTAGAATTGTATTTATCGTTAGAAGATTATAACATAATTGATAACCCATTTCAAAGAGAGAAGATTAAAAAAAAAGAATATATAGAAAAAATAGATCAAATAGAAAAATTAATTAGAAAATGGAATACAAGTAAATCCATATGATAATTTTTCTTAATTTAGAATTAAGATGAATATTTTCTTTTGCTATATAATAAGCTGAATAGGTTTGATACCAGATCTAAGAAATTATAATATTAGTCAGGTATCAAATGTGATCAACGGTTTCCTAACTTTAGTGTTGAAAAAGCGATTATTTTTTCTCTAGATAATATATGGAGAAATTAGATGGCACTGTTAACTTAGTTATGTATCTATAGTTTTTAATGCTCCATCTTGAAAGAAACCCAAATTATGATCCTCCTCTTTTATGCAATAATCTTAAAGCTATGTTCACTATTATATGCAATACCTGCAGTGCAATTGATAAAGTCTAGATATCGATCAGATAACAAGGAAATAACACTACATTGCAGCAGCAGCGACAAGAAAACTTTCAAATCAATCAGATGTAGACACCAAAATAGGATCTACAACAGAAGAAATCACTATAGAATTAAATTCTGCTAGGTTTGAATCCAAAAATAATGATCCAAACGAACACACTGTGGTAGCACTAATTGATTTTCAAACAAAAAACCTCTCTTACGAAGATAACGCCATTAACGGATTGATGAATGTTTATTTAAGTAATGGAATTTGATCAAATCATACTCCTATCCTGATGGTTTTACCTTTGGTGATTCTGGTATAGTTGAATTTTCTACATCGTTGGATGAGGATATAGATCACGTTATGTTAAAAATTCATTTTACTGATTTAGACAAGAAGAATACATTCAAATGAAATAACCACTAAGGTAGAAGATTAAGATGTATAAGTTGATTTATAGAATTAAAAAACATGATCGGATATTCAACCTAATGCAAATAGGTGAGAAGTTAATAAAATACGATAAAAAAATGATATACAATAACTTACTATATTTCTGCAGAAATAAATATACTTTTATGGATTTACAAGAAACTCTATATTACATTACATATAGACAATTCACATCCACTTTATAGCCGCTGGACTATTTGTGTTACTTTCACGAATGAAGCAATCCTGTTCGCTTTAGGTTTAATTATATGTATGGAAATATAGATGATGAATCCTTTTTTGTGGTAATAGCACAAAGGAAACCTCTGGCCCTCTGATAAATAAAAATTGAATCCACTTTTATAGTCAAATTTGTTACTAGTCCCTCCGGGCCCGCCTCGATAACGGTTCTTTTAAGTGGGTTCCAAGTAAATAAGGTGTAATTAAAAAGTGGCACAAATTAACCAAAAGAATGTGGAACTTGACTTATGGTCACTATATTTATATGCGCTCAAGTCTCCATCTAGCAGGGAAAAGTATTCAAAAAGACTTGAAAAATATTTTGATTATCTAGGATTGGATGGTTCCAGCATAGAAGAAAAAAGCTTGGGTTTTGTTGGAAGATTAGAAAATGAAGGAAATGATTGGGTCTTTAATAGTGTATTAAAGTATATGCAAATTCTTTTAGATAGAGTTAATCGAAAGGAAATAACTGGTGCAACTGTTCGCAACCATTTGAAAAGTATCAAGTTATACTGCGATATGGCTGATATTCCCATAACCTGGAAGAAAATATCCAGAGGATTACCAAAAGGAAAAAACTATGCAGATGATCGAATTCCTACAACTACGGAGATGATAAAGCTCTTAGAGTATCCCGATAGACGCATAAAAGCTATCGTATATACAATGTGCTCATCTGGAATTAGACTGGGAGCCTGGGATTATCTTAAATGGGGACATATAAGGCCTATAATTAGAAAAGGAAAGGATAACATAGAAATTGTTATTGCAGCAAAAATTCTTGTATACGCCGGAGAGGATGAGGAATATGCGAGCTTCATATCAAGTGAAGCCTATCAGTCCTTAAAAGACTGGATGGATTATCGAAAGAATTCTGGCGAACTAATTGATGATAATAGCTGGCTTATGCGAGATCTGTGGGATACGAGGGTAGCACAAGGACGAGGTTTTATTACCGCTCCACAAAAATTGGCTGCATCAGGAATAAAAAGACTAATTGAGAGGGCAATATGGGCCCAAGGATTGAGGAAAAAACTTGAAAAGGGTAAGAAAAGACATCCTTTTTCCGCAATACATTCAATGAGGAAGTGGTTTAAAACAAGGTGCGAAATAGGAGGTATGAAGCCTATTAATGTCGAGATGTTACTATGTCACAATATTGGAATTAGTGGATCATATTATAGACCAACCGAAAATGAGCTATTAGATGATTTTCTAAAGGTTTCAAAACACTTAATCGTGCAAGAAAACAACAATAATGATGACCTAAAAAGAGAAATCGATGAGCTGCTTTACAGAAATGAAACTAATGAGAATACACTAAAGGTTATTCAACAACAAAAGGACGATGCATATATTACTCTATCTGACCAGGTTATGAAATTAATGGAGGAAGTTCAACTGTTAAAAATGAACAAAACCTAATAGGCAACTATTTGGACATCTTTAAGACATCAATCATATATGCTAAAGTGGTTTGAAAGTTCTTGTCTGTCTCTAGTGATGTATATGACTCACGATCTTTTCCCCTATATTTTATTCTAATATGGTATATCAGATAAAATAATTTTAACTTACAATAGTGATCTAGTGCCTCTTCCGAAAGAACCTTGCTATTTATATTGGATTTGACATACACTGAAAAAGATTTATCATTATCTATTGACATTTTTATCCGTGCATATTCTCTGGACCCTTGTTCTACTGTAGCAAATTTGGTCATTCTGTTTATTCTTATGGTAGCGGTACGAATAGGAAAACTAGTTGCTATAGTAATTAGATCTTCTTCAAAATTGGGCATAATTTTAGCATTCATTACCCAATCCCATCCTAATTTTCTAATCAAATATTGACGAATGCTAGTGCCTTCTTCAATCAGAGCCTTGTAGATTTGCCTTTTATCGCCATCGGGCGAAGGCCATAAAAATAAAAGTTCTGGATACATACCATTTATCAATTCTTCTTTGAGCCATGAATTTGTTTTCTCTGCTGAAATAATAGCTTTGCAAATTTCTTCCAAATATTCAAGTACGTCATGTTCTAATTCCTTTTTAGCAGTTTCCAAAGTTTTACTTTCAAAATATGGAAACAAAAAATATTGCAGGAATGGACTGTCATTAAACCTTTTTAGAATGGCATTTAGCAATGATGGAAGAACGTTAATGAATGGACTATTATACCAATTGATTATAACATAAAAAAGTCCATTTAGTGACAATCTATAAAAAGTACCGTGTTCTTTGGTCTCAACTAGTTTTATCAACCTCATTTGCTCTAATTTTTTTAAGTAGCGCCCCACCTTTTTTTCAAATGCATTTTTTTCAAATTCCTCTAGTCTTTTGTGATCATCATAATCCATTATAGATAGGGCTATAGATTTTATATTTTTGCAACCGTCTACTTCTTTGATACGGTCATCTATATTAATAATTGATCCTAGAATGAAATTGTATAAATAATCTAAGTTCCAATTAAGTTTTAGCAATTCTGTATAATTATATAAATTAGAGGATGCTAGAGATAGTATTTTCTTCATTTTTTCATTAAAGCTTTTATCAACCTTCCAAAACTTATCGTCAATCTCTTCGCAAAAGTCTAGGATTGAAACTTCTGGAGACATTTTTTACCTCCTTTGTGGGGGAACCCTATATTAACTTTAGATTATGAAATCTATGGAATTGGAATTAAAAAATCCACAATACAGAAAAGTTCAAGGCTTGGTTGGAGAATCATCTTTTTCTATAGTTCTCCCAAAATCCTACGCCATTGACCTTGGCATTAGTAAAGGTGAGTTCGTAAAAGTATATTGTGTTGACAAGAAAATGATAATAGAAAAGGCATAGTAAAGGAAAAGCGAAATTGATACCAAGTTTAAATAAAATGGTTCGAATCCAAATTGATCCTATCGGTCCCTCAACCAGGATAGGATCAAATTGAATTTAAAGGACTGTTAAAGCATGATATATAGCCGTTTAAACAAATATAAATATAGCGAAGTTTCTTTCCATCCATTATATACTGTTGTACTTTTAGAACAAGATAATTCGAAACAATCCTTTGGGTATTTATTGAATCGGATGGGAAGAGCTGTGTCACAAATTTTCTACATCAAGACGACAAACTGCCCACTAAGAATCACAATCGGGGTACTTCTATTAAAAGTAACAATAATAGGGAGGGTATTTTAGCATGAATAACAAAAAAGCCCGTAATTCTTTATCAAGAGAACAAGTGTTTGACACATAAAGATAACAGAATAGTCGAGGATCAAGTTTTATTAAAAGAAAAAAGACCCTATACCAAAGAGAAAAGTATAGAATATCTTTGTAAAAAACTTTATAAATCTAAAGGCAGAGGAATCACATTTGAAGACCTGATCACCTTTCTAGAATATCCTAAGAAGAAAGCTCAACGCACCCTCAAACACTTTCATGATTCCAAAGTATTATTTACTGCAAAGGATTTAAAAAAAGAACAAATAATTCTTCCTGGCTTAAGAGACACAAATCCACAACAATATTATCTAGAAAGTATGAAAACAATAATAATTGAAAAATATAAAAAGAAGCCGAGA
>JANWKP010000161.1 GCA_025451315.1 Nitrososphaerales archaeon
CGAAAATATTAAATATACCATATAGTTCTTAGAAATAAGATGGTCGAAAAGAGTTACATTAAATGTCTATATATTTTTATTGCAATAGCATTTGCTGTTAGCATATTATACATATCTTCTTCTTTTGAATCAGTATTTGCACAGAAAAATGATAAAGAGGATAAAGAGGATAAAGACAAGCTCACAGTTAAAGCCAATATTAATTTAAAAAATGTAGATATGAAAAATACCAAATTCATACGAGTTATAGGTTTTATAAATGGTGAAGAGGTCAAACAAGATATTCCTATATCTTCTATCGATAAGACAAAGAATAAACTAGATGTTGAATTAAAAGTAAATAAAAAAAATGACATAGTTGAAGCAGATACACCAGATGAATTCTTTGTATGTGCATATCAAGTAGGAGATGTAAAAAAAAATTATAATTCCTTGGTAAAATTTGATTGTAATGAAGGCGATATTTTAAGCACAAGTAAACCAACACCTGCTCGTTTGTTCCAATTGGGCTCACAGGTATATGAAAAAACTCAAGCAGTTTATGGAGCTAATGTAAATAATACTGGAAGTGGCTCAAATATTGACAAAGTGAAAATAAAAATACTTGCTCCTTTGGCAGATAAAAAAGATACAGAAAAGTTAGTAATTGCTGTTATGATAAAAGGTCAAATACAGTCTCAAGTTATAGAAGATGTACAAGCAGAACTTGATAAAAGTGACAGTAGTACAATACAAAGAACTTTTACATTTGATAGAGACACGGATATAGGCAGAATTCAAATTGGAGATAGATATCATGCTTGTGTTGCTAGTGATGATTTGAGTCCACCAGAAGGCCAAGAATGTGAAAAGAGAGTAGTTAAGCATTTTGATAAATCTAATTCCTTGCCGGCTCGATAAGTAATACCTACCTATTTGAAGTATATTTACTCATTTTTAATATTCCATCTATCTAATTTTATAAGTTTCATACATTGTTACATAAACTATAATAGCCAATACTTATTTTCTTATAGTACTCGATTATGGAAGATACTAAATTAAAGTTCGTGGTTCATGGTAGAAAAGATGGAGATAAATTTATTTTAGAAGGAATTACGAATTTTATATTACAAAATCTGGACTCATTTAATGATAAAACCATAATAGTAACATTTGAAAAGCCTGTAACCAATACTATAAAATTGGATAATGAGGATTTATTTAACTGACAATTCTTTAGGTCCATATTATATTGAATAACAAAAATACAGAATTATAAAAAACTAAAGAATTTGAAACGTCAACTAAGATAATACCGATAGCGGTTCTAAAATAAGAGTCCAATCTAGAGATACTGATACCTTGTATTTAGCTTTTATTATTAGAAACTTATTTATTTTATAATAGTTCCATTATCTTATCATAAATATAAATGAAAATAGGTTAAGATATAACAGCTAAGTTTGGTTAATAATAGTATTAGTATTATTTGATTATTTAATATTTCAAAGTTAAAAGGCTCATTTAAAAAAAAGATAATTTTGTGATTTTTAGATAGACCTTGTGTGTATGCTTTTTCTTCTAGAGTGATGGATACTCTACATCATGTCTAGTTTTATCTCTTAACAGCTTCGTATACACAACTTAATAATGCAGAATTAATATTAAGTGGTGGATTCAATATATCATCTAGAATATCTAATAAAGCCTCATTAAATTGTGTAAGTGATGGGGTGAAAGGTTCAGTGCTGAACATATATCTTCAAAACTTTTGAGTGTTATCTCTCGTCCAAGTATGTCTACTTTTACTCCTGTTGGGGAATCTAATGCTTCTGACAGTTGTTCAAACTGAGATTGGCTAAGAAATTGTTGAAAGCAAGCTTCTACAGCTTCACCACATTGCTCTGTTCCAATACCATCTGTTTGATTGCCATCTTCAATTACAATTTTATCATTATCATTTATAATACAGATTAACAATTGCTTTGTTTAAATCAATTTGACCATGTCTATCTAAATTACCATTTAATCCTTGAGCAGTTGCACTTTGTATTGGTTGTAGTAGTCCATTTAATGATGATGAAGATTGGTTAGTGTCTGTATTGATATTTATGATGTTGGGGTTGACACAAGTGAATGAATTAACTATTGATGAATTATTATTTACTGGTGTTGGTGGAGCTGGTGGTTTGTTATGTGAGAGACAAAACTCTACTGATTCGACATGGAAGCCCTCAAACTGTCCTGTTTGACAGACATATTTTTTGTCTTTTGTAGGATAATTACTATATTTGCTATTATCATTGTCATAGCTATTGCCATAATATATTGATGTTATCTATATAGATATTTGTTTTTAAATATTCATTATAGATGTTAATTTTTTGACTAGGTCTTGAATTTTGATTGGCTTTTGAAAGTAATCTTCATTGATTGTTTTACCCAATGCCAATCTTGTTTTTCTAAAATCTTCATTGAACGTTGTGATTGCAGTTAAAAAACATATTTTTGATTTAGGGTCTTGTTCTCTTATTTTGATATATAATTCAAATCCATTTATTTTCGGCATCTTTATATCAAGAATCACTAAATCATAAAAATTGACTTTGTAATTGTTCAATCCTAAAATAGGGTCATTAAAAGTATCTGCTGAAAATCCATTATCCTCTAAAATATTCTTTATTGTATAAGTGATATCAGGTTCATCATCGATTATTAAAATTTTTTTAGTCATTGTTATTATATCATCCCATTAATTGCCTTGTTTATATTTTAAACATATGTATATATCATCTCCTATGTCAAAATATAATTTGCATTATTAGTAGCAAAACTAATCTTTTGTGATCCATTGGTTCTATAACAATGAAGATTTAATAATCTTATAGTTTTCACATAATACCTTCAATTTATAATTATTAAAAATTTTTTATCTTCTTTTATATTAATATCAATTTCAAAGATAATATAAATATCAAGTAAAAAACTATACTTTTTTAGGCGCCGAAAAATTCTTCTGCGAAAAAACATAAAAAATTTTAAAGTTGCCAATTACTCGGATTGAAAAAACTAAATGTTTGTAATTTTACAAGTCGAGCCTTTCCCTCTTCCCCTCTCTTAATGTATCTATCCAATTGATAAATACCTTTTTTGTGTTTGCAATATGCAAATCTTGACCCTTGGGTAAATCAAAATAGCAATTATGAAGATATGACTACAAAGCCAATAAACAAATTTGAAAATCATTTACTATCTATTAAAACTGAACGTCAAGATATGATTCATCCTAACTCACATCCTACCTATAATGAACGTCAGCAAAAAATTATAGAATTGATTGATTGGACTTAAGAGAAATATAAAATAATAGCCAATACACAAAATATGAACCAACAAGTAATAATAGATAATATTATAGAACCTTGGTAAAAAAAGAGAAATTGCTATAAACAAAAAGAAACAAGATTTAATAAAAGATGAAGTTTGGAAGTGCGGAGAAGAAGATGCTATTGATTATGTTCTTTTCAGAATTCGTGAATTGACAGGTAGATTGTATTAAATTAAAAATTTAATTTCTGACTAATTTTTTTATTCTTATGCATGAACTAAATCCTATATAACAATTCTAGTATATTTTTATTTCTTTTGAATTTGAAAATTTTTATTTATAATAACCTAATATCTCTTATGCAAATCCTTTTTGCCGGTGATGTTATGCTTGGTAGACTTGTAAACAAAGTTCTGGCAAATGCTCAATTTACTTATGTGTGGGGAAATACAATAGATATTATAAAGAGAGCTGATTTTTCTCTTATAAATTTAGAATGTGCAGTATCTTCAAATGGAAAAGAATGGAATAAAACTTTCAAAGTCTTTCATTTTAGAGCTAATCTTGATGCTATTCAAGTTTTGAATTCTGCCTCTATTGACTATGTATCTCTAGCAAATAATCATATACTAGATTACGATGTTGAAGGGTTACTTGATACACTGGATATATTGGACAAGAATAATATCTCTCATTCTGGTGCAGGTAGAAATTTGAAAGAAGCAATCAAACCAGCTGTTATAGAAAAAAAATTAAAACCAAGTACAAGTAATAATCAGAACTATTATTATAATGTTGACAAAAAAGAAGTCAATAATAATAATGATGATAATCTCAAAAATACTATGAGAATTGGATTAATTTCTTTAACTGATAATGAGCCAGGATGGGAAGCAAAAGATGACTTTGCTGGAATAAACTATATTCCAATAACATTAGAGCCAGATAGATATTATTATAGACTTCAAAATTATATTGAAAAAGCTAAAAAACAATCCGATTTAGTTATTGTTTCTTCTCATGTAGGACCACATTTCAGAGAAACACCTTCTATGAAATATGTAAATTTTGCACATAAAATAATAGATTTGGGTGCTGATATTTATTGGGGACATAGCAACCATATGCCACAAGGAATCGAGCTTTATAAACACAATAATAATGATAAAATAATTCTATATGATTGTGGAGATTTTATAGATGACTATGCTATAGATTCCAATTATAGAAATGACTTATCTTTTATTTACCTATTGCATTTTTTCATGGATAGGATTTCTAAATTATCAAATATTAATAATAGCAATAATGGTAATATATTGTTACAAAACAGTATGATTGAACTTATTCCTACAAAAATAACTAATTTTATGGTTAATACTATTCCGGTAGATGATAATGATACAGATCTAATAATAAATAGAATGGCTAAAAGATGTTCATTATTAGGAACAAAGTATTTTATAGATGATAAAGAAAAGAGAATAAAAATCTTCCTATAATAAAAGAAAGTTAAATCCATATCAAATTCTATATTTACAAAAAATCAAAACTATTATTCTTTTTTTTGTAACGTTCAATTAATAATTTTAGATTAAAAAATTTTAGATTAAAAAGATTCTCAATATTAAATTCCATTTGCCTACTTTTTGGTTATTATTTATTTGTTCTTTCATTCAAAATAATCTCGCTCAGAAGAGCTAATTAATCTGAAATAATAATATTTAACATAACTCAAGAATAAAGATTAGCCGTCTATCAGTAAAATATTGGTCATGTCAGAAGACATATGTCGATATTAAAAAAACAATTTTAATTTAAAACTTATTCTTCTGATTCTGATACTTCTTCCTCTTGTTGTTCTGGTTCTTCTTCTTCTACCTTCTCTTCTTCTTGTTGTTCTTCCTCTTGTACTTCTGACTCTTCCTCTTGCTCTACCTCTTCATCAGCTTCAACATTTACACTTGATACAAATCTCTGCTTAAGCTCTGTTTCTTCTGCTATCGCTTTTAACTCATTTTTGGCCCATTCATCTTCAACCTTTTGATTGTCTTCTTGTACCTTTTTCTTTTCTTCTTCTGTGGTTTTTGCTAGCTCTTTTAAACCGACATGACTTTAGAGACCTAATAAATTTTAATTTATATAATAGCTAAAATTAGCCAGGGATATCGACTAGTAACGAAATAATAGAGAGAATTGGAAATAATCAGAGGAAAATAATCTTAATCTTTTTATGAGATAAAATAGAAGAGGAAAAGTCTATTTGTAACTAAAATAATTCTTTAAAAATCAAACTCATATATTTTATCTTCCATTTTGTATAATATTTGCTCAAACTTGGTTTTAGGCTTCAATTACATGGGTGTTATAGGGCTTAACTTTAACCCCATTACAAAATACTTAGTTATGCCTAAGGTCAACCATTTCTATGCAACATTTACATTCATTTCGAAAAAAATTACTATGATAATTATATGGGTCAATATACAGTCAATTATGTTTTGCACGCTACGTAAAAAAAATTCTATCAAAAATGTATTAAAATGGTTATTTAGTGGTTTCAGTTTCTTTTTTATTGCTATGTTATTTTTTGTGGTAGTTCATGATGCATTTACAGGTAGTTCTTCCCAAACTGCTGAGTACTGTGCCAAGTATGGATTTTTAGCATCACCAGAGTGTTGGTAATAAATAAAATATAATAGAAATTAATTGTCATAGTATATGGATTTTTGAATTAGATGTCAAGTTATGACATGTAACTTGTTAATGACTGTTTATTTGCCTCTCTACTCTATTTTATTTGAGAATTGATTTAGTTTTTTATAAATCATATTTCCTACTGATTCACTATGCTTCATATTTTATCTGAAGTGAATAATAAAAATAAAAAATTATGGAAGTTTAAGATTTACCTTAATGGTGGATTGTCAATGCATATTGCATTGCTGTCAAATTCAGTGCTATTAGCTGCTACTCCACCTACCCGATACCCATTTCCTTCATTAACTGGTTCTCGAATTAAAAGGAATACATTACCTAAGCCACCATCAGTAAAGGCACCAACGCCTCCTCCTCCTTCTAATACGATATCACCAGGGTCACAGAATGCAACTGAAAATGCTCTACTTGGAGTTTCACCAGTAGTACTCCTATTGCCAGTTACAAGATAAGTATTTGTTAAATTTATTTGGCCATCTGGACCTGCTGGACCTTGTGGACCTGCTGGACCTTGTGGACCTTGTGGACCTGCTGGTATTTTCAACTTACAGAATTCAACTGATTCAACAAAGAAGCCTTCAAATTGTCCTTTTTGACAGACATATTTCTTGTCTTTTGTAGGATATGTACTATATGTTTTCATATCCTCATAACTACTGCTATAAGATATTTTTTTAGTGTCTTCATAACCATAGTTGTTGTCGTTATTGTCATAATTTGATTGTTGTTGTTGGTATTGGTTCATCGGTTCATAATAATAATTATAATCTGGTGTGTATTGTTTATCATTAGAATAATAGCTTTCATATTTGTGGTAATTGTCATTTTTATCGGAATGTTTTCCTGAGGCTATTGCATCTGAAAAAAGATTCATGTTACTCATTGGTATTGCTGCTTCAACCGTTGATAACACTATCAGTGAGGCCATCAAGGAAATTCCGAACTTGTATGCTGACTTATGCATGTTTGTTAACTAACTTTATAATTATATTTAGAATTGGTAGAATCATTCAGTAACATATACTATATAATTTAAGTGAATGATTATTGTATAATTCAATAGCGATTTATTATTAATAACATCAATATAGAAAAATGTTATAATTTGAATCTAATTTTATACAATATAATAATAATAGGAGTAATTTCATTTCTGTTTCTTAGATAATACCAAGAGAGAATTGATAATAGCAATCTATAATAAATAAATTCCAAATGTTATTGTGGAGTTAAATCCGCTCACACATATATCAGCTGGAGAATATCCATGCAAGGTGTTAATACCCCATTCTCCGGATTATTGATAAACTACTTTAATTTACTTGAGATAGATTTTTTATATTCTTACTACTATATCTTTTCATTAAAATCTAAATAATAAACGTCATTACTAGAGTTCATTTTAGAGTAGTAGTAGTAGTAGGGTTCAGCTACGTTTTAACGAAGTTGGTCGGGAGTAGTGCCCTCCATGTAGTAGGGTTCTATTACATAGTATTTAGCTTTTATTGTTAGAAACTTAAGTTATTTTACGATTGCATATTCTTGTTGGTAAAGTAAATACAAATAGTGCCCCTTTCCCATTTGACGTTGTTTCAGTCCATAACTTACCACCATGAGCTTCAATAATATTTTTTGAGATATACAGACCAAGGCCTGTCCCCCTTTCAGATTTTGTTGCAAATTTTGTGAATAGACGTGGTAATAGCTCTTGGTCTATACCTTTACCCGTATCCTGTATCTTAATTGTTATATTATTATGTTTGTCAGTATTACTTTCTATTGTTAATGTAATTTCTCCTTTGTCTGTAAACTTAGAAGCATTATCCAATAGATTAAAGATGACTTGTTGAATTCTATTTTTGTCTACATAAACAAATAATATTGATTGAGGATGATTATTATTATCATTATCATTCGAAGTATTAAATTTTATTTTTACATCTTTATTGATAAAAAAAGGTCTATTAATAAAATCCTTTACTGTCTCATTTATTATTTCATTTAATTCAATTTTTTCTATATTTAGTTTTAATGAATTACTTTCTATTTTCGCTACATCTAGTATATCATTTGTAAGCTTGTATAATCTTTCGGAATTTCTTTTTATTGGATTTATGTATTCATCTTTTTTTTCAGGAAATATACTTATCATTTCGCAATAACCTAAAATTGTTTGAGTAGGTGTTCGAAGCTCATGGGCAGCTATGTTAATAAATTCTGTCTTTAAAATGTCTGATTGTTTCAGTTGTTCAAATAGTTCGGTTTGTCTCCAGAGTGTTTCAAATACAGATATATATGATAAAACAGTAGCTGTGCTATTGGAATATGTTGATATTCCTATTTCTACTGCAGGTTCTTCTGGTATTTCTTTTGTTGTTTTTTTCGGAATAGTAGAATATTCTTTATCTATTGAATATTTTTTATCTTTTAATTCCATTACCAAAGAATGTTTTTTGTCTATAATCATAGTATTAATTATAATTCCAGATTTAGGTTCTATATAATTAATATCAATAGTATTATTAGTATCATCCTTCAATCTCTTTAATGAATCTTTTATTGACGAGTCATTAGGAGTGAGCATTCTCACTTTTATATTATTATTTCGTGCTAGTTTAGCTAGATAATCTATCACTCCTACATTATCTTGCATTTTATATGCCTTAACAGTAGAATATATTATCTGTATTTCTTTAGTTGCCCTGCTTAATAGATTCCACTCCAAGGCTTGGGCTTTATCTGGATTACGAATTATATCTGTAACTTCTGGTATAATTTCTTCTTCAATTTCCTTTATCTTCTCTTCGAAAGAAATTGTTTTTGTCCAAAGAGTATCAAAAATATACTGTTGTTGTTCTCCTATTTCTTTAACTGTGCTATATATTAGTTGTTTTAATGATTTAGCTTCTTGTAAATTAGCAGC
>JANWKP010000162.1 GCA_025451315.1 Nitrososphaerales archaeon
CATTTGGTTGGTATACTACAGGTATCGCAGTTTATAATGATAAAACCGGTAATAGAATAAAAGGAAGAGATTCAGACTTTTCCATACTGCATCAAAGATGCTTATACTATAATCTGGAGTCACCATTTGAAATAGGCTATAAAGGAAGATATATTTCCCTAAAAAAGGGATCTTGCAACAAGCATATTGATTTGATAAAGGTTTTTGGTAATAAAGCAATACAATATAATGTATTTGAAGGAAAATATCCAACCACAGGTCTAGAAAGCGTAAGCACAGCGTTATTGGGAATATCAAAGTACGGTAACATGAATGCAGGATCTGAAAATATATTCGATATACCTACAGAAGAACAAATCAAGTATGTAAAAATAGATGCTGAACTTGTGATGCTACTTGCTCAATACAAAAACTCTCTTGTTTTACGTTTGATGAAACGGTTTTCGCTGTATGCAGAAATGGACTATTTCAAAGTATGTAATACAGATGTGGGCAAATGGTATGAAAATAAGTATGACAAGATGATTTCAAGAGGAGAAATTACCATTGAGCATACTCCTAACTATAAATTAGAAAAACAAGAGTATGGAGGTGGGCATCATACTACTCCTAAAAAGGGATTTTTCATCAATTCAACCGTTTATGAATTGGATGCCAAAGGAATGTACGGAACTATCATAATAAAAAACAATATGTCATTTGATACTCTAAACTGTAACTGTTGTAAGGATGATTCAGATGCACAGGTGGATCAAAATACAATTGAATTGATTAATGAGTATCTAGAAGAGAAAAAAATTAGCCGACGAGTTTCAAAGTATTGGATTCATAGAAAAAGACCGGGCGCTCTACCCTAGATATTACAAGATGTATTATCTGATCGTGAAAAATATCTAGGACTATTAAAAGAAGAAAAATCCAAATCCAATCCAAATAATATACTTGTAGATGAATATAATCTGCAACAATTAGCTGCTAAAGTGTTTGCAAATGTAGGCTATGGATTGTTTGGCAGTAAACATTTTGCTTATTCCAATTATAAAGTCGCAGAATGTATAACCGCTGAAGGAAGACGAATTCATAAACAAATGGAAATCATGGCACAACAAGATCCATTTAATTTTGAAATCGTATTTGGGTTTACCGATTCAATTTTTGTAAGAGTAGACTCAAAAACCTCAAACAAAGAAGAACTGATCAGAGAATTTATTGATAAGTGTAAAAAAGAATTGGGTATGACCGTTGAAATAAAGAACGTGTTTGTAAATTCGATTGTTTATGGTGAAAAGAATAGGTTCGTAGGATGGTCCGGAAAGGAAAACGAAGAGATCATAATAAAAGGATTGGACGGGCTAGCAAAATCAAACCCATTGTGGGTAAGAAGGTGGTTTTACAAGATTTTAAATGAAATTATAAAAAGACCAGAGAAAAGATTTGAAACAATACCAAAATTACTTAAACAAGCAATATTTGAGTTACAAAATGTGATTTGCAAATCAAAAGAAAGGATCGATGAAGAGCTAAGGTTTACACAAAAACTAAGATTTAATCCAGAGCAATATAAACAAGGTGTTAGAGCAGGACTATTGGGTAGATTATTGGATAAAGATAAAGGAGAAGAAGTCTATTGGTTTGAAACAGTTTCCAAAGATAAAGATACTAATGGTAACTTTTCAACTACAATACCAACCGAAGATAATCTAGACCTTCAAAAATATAAAGAAACATTATTGAATAAACTTAAAGGTACGCTGTTAATCGCAGGCTTTGACGTTAAAGGAATTAGTTAAAGTCTTTGAACATGATACTTGTTGATAATTTTGGATAGATATTATCAGACCGAATTCTTTAACTAATAGAATCCTTTGATTGAAAGGTAACGATGATTTTATTACATAAGATATTAGAAAAAGTGCAATAATTGGACTTTGATTGAATAATTGCTTAATTCAACTGAACTGACATAAGATGTTGTAATATTGAATTATTCATTGTCTTGGATCTATGATTCCAATATACTTTTTCTTTAATTTTTTAGTTTCGATATCCTTCCAATATGCATAGTAATATGGTCCATGTGGACACTGCAAACAATATTCCTTTCCACATTTGACAAACTCTTCTCTTATTGTGTGATTTGTAGGGAATGTGGAATCTATTTGTGATCGTCTAGCTTCCATTTCTTGAAATTTGCTTATATCGACTTGAGCTCTATTCATAACACTGTTTAATTCCTCGTCCTGTTTTTCTTTATCTTCAACAACTTGTTTTCGTTTTGGAAATTGTTGACCTATTAATTTGTCTGCTTTCTCAGTGCGTTCCCGGTCATCTAAAATACTATCTAGCATGAACAACTTTACACCATATGTATTATAACAACTGTTTTTTAGTAAATCAAAAATCTGATCGTCATATAATTTTTTCTTATAATTGTAGTATGTTCTTCTCGATATACTCTTATCTCTTAAAACTTTGTTGATAGAGTCAATCGATTCTCTGTCATTTAAATCAAAATTCTCACAGCTTTTAATTAAATACAAAATTGGTTTTTCCTTTTCTTTGAAACTTTTTTCTGGAAACATAAAATTGATATAGTCTGTAATATTATTTCTCGTCCTAGCTGACACATCTGATCCTTCTTGTTCTGTTTTAAAGGAAAACATGATTCGAAATGAATCGACATCAATTGTATAAATATATTTCGATAATGAACAGCAAATTTTTAGTTTAATTATATTTAATAAATTTTTCAAATAAAACTAGAGGGGTTAGTGCGACCGAGTGTCTTCAACTTTCCATTAATGATTGGAGGATGAACATCTAAAATGAACGGGATTTTTATTTAGTAGTATTCAATTTCGGACCGCTATATTTATTACTTTCAAATAGTTCGATTATATCTCCAAATGAGGCATACCTTGATATTAATGACAACATCTCCATAAGAACAAAAAATCCAATGTAAGACACCTGAGAAATATGATAATCTAAAACTCCGTTATCTCCTGCATGAACATAGTTTGATCTTAAATCATACAAGTGCTGGAACAGTGTCGAAACTCTTAGCCTTTCCTTTGCGTCATCTTTTAACAATAGTGCAATTCTTTCTGCCAATATTGTTTTGGATTCTCTTGGGTTTAACAATAATACTTCCAAGGAAATGATAAATTCCATAAATGCGGTGGAGTGGTCTAATTCATGCATTGCATTTCCAAAAATATTAATGGATTTAATGACTCTCTTTTCAAGCTCGGTTTTCTGACTTTCCTCCTTAATTACTATTTGAGTAATTTCTTGTAATTTCAGTTTGTTCATTAAATCAACTTCCTCTTGAGTTATGATAAATGGATAAAGATAACCCGTGGTTTGAATTTCGTTGTTGTATTCTGATTTTGACTCATCAGTGGGATGAACATTTGAACAAAATGTGTATGTCTTACCACTGAAAACACTTCCAGTTTGACCAATAAGCATCCTGTAGAACCTTGGATTGTTTTTCATTATACCTATACTGTAGAATCTTAAAATATTAATCGCAATTGAAATTTCTTTATGGGCTTTTTCTAGGGCATGTTCTTTATCTGTCGCTAGTACAACGCATCTTGCAATTAGTTTATTTTCATATGTGAGTGGTACTTCGGAAATGATTTTCCGTGCATCTTCATTCGGGGGTGGTACAACACGAGTATGTTCTTTAAAGTGGTCAAAATAATCATTTTTACAATATTCAAAAACTACTTTCCCAATTTGTAAATTAAGAATCTTCAAATCCATATTTGCTATAGGTATGATCACTTCACGATTGCTAAGTTGAGCATCTTTCAGATGCGTTACCATATCCCTCACAATGCTTTTAGTAAGCTTATCAATACCCTTTGATGAAGACATAATAAGAGTTAAAATATTTGATTCTAGAATTCTTTTTATCGTTCTTTCGGAAAATTTTTGTCGTATTGAACTTTCATCGAGAAGGATTTCAATCATTTTATCGAGGGCAGCTACCCCCTTATCACCCAGCATAACTGGGTTGCCCATATTGTCTGTTAAGGTATATCGAATATTTTGATTATTAGTTTCGAAGTTCTTTATTTGATAATTTGAATCATTTCTTGCTTGTAATAAGAATGCTTTTAATTGAGATTCTAGTTTTTCTTCGTCCACTTCCATAGGTGGATTTAGTATGAAGCAATTAGATATTATAGTTGATTGGTAAATCATAAATCAACTATATTTCTAAAATCAAAGCCTATCATTCCAAGGTATTATATTTAGATTCATTGACTGTAATTCACCAATAGAGGTGACTTAAGTAGAAACAGTATTAAGCATATTTGATATACAAAATAAGCGATCATTAAAGTCCTTTGACCATCCTTTTTGGTTTTGAAATTGTTATATAAAAAAATAACTAGGTGGAAATTTACTTAATACATAAATCTCTATGCTATTCATTTTTAGGAAAAATATCTCTTAAAAGCCTCTCTATGTCTTCTTTATCACCGTCTATTCCTAATTTTTCCCCAAAAGTTGTTGAAATTGAGTTCACAACAATATCATAATATTCTTTTATACTCTTATCTGGGGGTAATCTAACTTCATTTTCAGTCACTAGAGCTACCTTTGTAAAACCTCCCGAATTTCTATCAAACGCTTTTATTTCGGCTAAAGTTAAACAGGCGATCCATAAATTAAATTCTAGTGGTAAGTTGGAGAAGGTTTTTCTATCAGAAGCCGGTGCTCTGCTTTGTTGCCTCAGAACTAAATTTGCAAATAATTGTCCGCTGCCAATAGTATCATATACCTTTAATGGAATTAACCATGGCTCCGGATTAAAGGTGAGTCTATATAAGAAATAATTATTGTTACCTATTCTTACTCCTAAAATTGATTCGGGTTTAAATATAATGATATCTCTTCCTAATTCTTCAGACCACTTTAAATTATATCTTTTATGTAATACGAATGACACACCAACTACATCAGATTCAAAATCGTCTTTACAATTATAGGTATTATCTTTTAATTTTTTTTCCAATTCTTCAAAAAGAGTTTCCATTTGATCCATCTGTCCAGATATTCCCAAGGCTATGGAATCATTGACCTTGAAAATCTTACTTCCGAGGGCTTTTGTTATACCAGCTGTAAAAAGGCTGTCACTAGCCAATACGATGCCGTCACTACTTTTAATGCCAACTATGGTGGTCAAGATATAATATTCTGAATATTCTTAGATTATATTGTATTAATCAATTTAATTTCTAGGAAAAAAGAAACAGATATGCTAAATTCTAAATTAGAATAAACCGACATTATCACCCAAGTAGACATAAACCAATATGAGGTTAAGAGCATGACAAGAAAAAACAAAATACATACAGTTACAATGCTCGACAGTAAAACAGGCGCGTGCTCTTGTGAAGATTTTGAATATAGGAAAAGAGTATGTAAACACATAGTAGAGGTAATGATTATAGTAGTTGGGATAATATTATGATGAGCGACCGTGACCCCAACAAACAACCCGAGAAACTTGAATTACAAGCTAGACAAATTGCCATGATACTAGACAAATGACCATAACCAA
>JANWKP010000163.1 GCA_025451315.1 Nitrososphaerales archaeon
AAGTTACAACGAACATTCATGGGTGCATCATAGATAGTAATTGAATATGATTAAAGAAAATTCTTAGTCGTCTGAGATACGTATCTCTTGTTACAGGAGACCTCATTCCATATAAATACAAAGAATAGACCTTCTTAATACTTGGTATCTTCATAGCAGTAAGCCATTACAAGATAGTATAGAGAAATATGCAAAATTTCCAATAGCCACAGAATTTTGTGACAAAAACAAGCCTGAACAGCAGCAACGTCAACCACGGCTGCTCGTGTTTAGTATAGATGCAGCCGAAGGTTTAACGGTAACATTTGATAGCTATCCAAAACAGGATGGCTCGAGAAGATCAGAGTACGGTAAAGGATTGGAAAATGTGATCTGCTACAACGAGGGCATCGAAATAGATCATGTTATGGCAAGTGGAACACTTCCTAAATTCTATGACTATGTGTCTATACCCCTTCATACAGCAACTGAACAAAAGAGCCAAGATGGAAGATGTAAGACAGATACAACTAACAAGGATAACATACGTTACTTTTGGGACGGAGGATTATTAAGTAATACTCCATTGAGAGAACTTTTACAGGCTCATCAGGAATATTGGCAAGATAAAGAAGACAAAATCCCAGACTTGGATGTCTATATAGTAAATGTACATCCACCAAGGATGGACAATAACATAATTCCTAGGGATTATGATGGAGTAAAGGACAGAGAAAAAGACATAATCTATGGGGATAGATCTTCACATCACGATGAAAAGATATCGCACATACTAGCGGACTACAACGACTTTGTTATCAAATTAAATGAACTTGCCGATGAGGCTATTTGTAAGGTTATTGATAAGGAATCTAGAGATGCATTAAAAGGAAAACTTGATGATATTTTAACCACAAAAACCAAAAGAAACAACAGAAATGGGAAATCAAGAACATACGAAGATCTTATGAGAAGCGGGTTTAGACTAAATAAGGTAACAAGAATAGAACGGACAAATTACATTAACAGTATAGAGGGCAAGACAGGTGACTTGACATTTGAGACAATAAATAAATTGATAAAAGAGGGGGAATGTGATGCATGGTTCTCCTTTATCCGAGAACATATCACTGGATTGGAAATACAACCTTCCCATAGTAATTGCATGGATATCAAAGATAGTTTAGTAGACATGCTGGATGCATCCATGCGCAACCTACAAACCAATGACTATGAAGATACCAATTCTACGACATATCAAAAGCTAACCAAACTTGCTGAATTGGTAAAATTCCAAGCCAAATTAGAACCGCACAAATACTCCAAACTACATAAATCGGTTCTTAAGCTCATATCCATACTATAGAATCGTATCAAACTTATCTATTAAGCATATATACCATTTTCCTACTATTTTACTGGCAAATTAGTTCAAGTTCTACTCCCAATTGAACATATGATTAATGGAATAACAGAAACCCACTATGAGATTAAAACTTCAGAGCCTTCAGAGCTTTATTTGAAATGTGATTTTGATTCTAAGTCTACTACTAATCAGCCATTAATAGGTCGGGTATCTGTCCAATCAACCATGAGCTTGCGCTCTGCAAAAAGCCATCTTACTTCGACTTTTGCAAAGATATCATAATAACGAAGAGAAGCAATAGAGTCCGTTTCCCCTCAGATGACATCATATGATATGCAATACAATAAGTTTCTCCAATAGTGCGATCTCCATCTAGGTTAAGAGTACATTTTCCTATGAAATGAGTTGTAATTTCATATTTATTAAGGTCGTCAAATACTGGCGCCAAGTCTTTACGCCGGTTAAATTCCTTTGAAGGTTCCTCAGATTTAGCATCCATGAATACAACGAAATGCGCATTCTCCGTAAAAGGGATATTTGACCTTTCGCGTCACGTCGATCAGCAAAACGCGCATATGCATCCACTAATTCGTGTATTTCCAAACGATCGGTAGCTTCAGGACCAGAAATCGAATTATGAGTATCCATTAAATACATCTCCTTTAAGTGAGAACAGAATTACATAATGTACTTTTTTTGTAACTAATATAGAAAGATTTCATAAAAAGTCTTTTACAAACAAAAACATATTCTTATCAGAGACCTAGAAATAACTCATAATTGTCTTCAGGAATCATTAGTGTCATTTTCTCACCTACCCGGCACCATGAACAAAAATACATTGCTATTGTTTGATCTTTGAATGGAGTTAAAAATATTGATCGCAGGATTCTCACGAAAGGCTATACTAGTCCTTGGTAGCTTCATAACATCAGTTAATATATACAAGACTACAGGATTACTGTCTACAATCCAAGCAGATAATTTCAAACAACAAGCTCAGGCAATACAAAAAGCTAATGGATGTGGGAATTTGTCCTTTGGAATACCTGGAGGAATCGTCCTTCCTTTTTAGTGGCCAATCTTTAATTCTCTTTTTTAGTTTTTAACATGATCTCCATTTCATCAAATACGTTTATTTCTAACACTCTTTGTCCCAAAATAAATCCAGTGCATGGTATAATTTTATAAACTTTGTAATCATCCTCCTTTTATTATCAGAAAATTATATTTTAGTAAGAATATTTGGGTATACCATGTACATGACAGTTTAATGTTGCTAATCTCTCCACTATGAATAAAGAATTTTTTTAGGATATGCAATGTATGACTGCAGTTTATGAATTATCAAGAAATTTGAACCCGAATCGCATGAAGTCCCAAACAATCTAATTGAATGTTATTGACCTAATAACTGCAAGGCTTTACGTATGGAGATATTATATCAATATCGTATTACTCTATGTCAGTACATAACTATCCGCCTTTCCATATCCTCAATTATCTTTGATTTATAATTAGGACTTTTTAATTGGGTCTTTACTGTATCAGATAGTTCGTAGGGAGGCGTATTGTCTTTAATCAGATTGATTGATTGATTTGCAGTTTGTTTAACAAATTCATTAACCTCCGTCGTGATTTTATTTTCTATCTCTTTTATAATTGAGGTATCGTTTGTATATTGAAAAACATTGCCTAGGGAAGCATAAGCAGTGTTTCTTACATGAACAGATTTATCATTGAGTAAGATTATCAATTGGGGAACAATCCCACTTCTTTCTTTGTTAGATTTATTAATATATCCCAAAGCAGAAGTCGCTGCCCGCCTTATTAAATCATCATTACCTTCCTTTGTTCTGTCTGTTAAGATTTGTATAATACTCTCAACAGTTTCCTTTATTGAAGATCCCAATGCAATAATCTTTAGACCTTCTATGGCATTGACTGCTATAACTTCATTGTAAGATTTCCTCTCTATTAGTGAAGATAGTATGGGGATTGTTACAAGTTCTTCTCCACACTTGGCCATTGCAACTGCAGCAGAACCTTGAACATTTGGGCTATCATCCTTATTTTCTAATATTGATTTCATAAGGTCAATTGAATCAGATTTTGAGAAATTTCCTATACTCTCAATTATTGATGCCCTTACCATATTGTTTTGTGTCAATTCATAACATTCTTTCAATGTATTATAAGAAGAATCCATTTTCATCGTACCTAATGTCTTAGCTACTTCACTTTTTACACCCCAATGTGAATCCTCCATCAAGATCAAGTCTTTTAATTGGCTTACAATTCTTCCATCTTGTGATTCCGTTAATGCTCTTGCAGCAAATATCTTTTCGTATAGCGTATCGCCTTCCTTAAGACTATTCAAGAAAATAGTATTTTTAAGAGCATTTGATTCTAATATCAATTGTTTTAGTATCTTAAAAAGAGGATCAATTGATATTCTTTTTATAGATGTTGATTCAGAAACATCGTATTGTTTTTCTGTTTCCCTGCCTTCTATTTTTAAAACATCGGTTATTCTCTTCTCAGTACCATCCTTTAGCTGTAATATTATGACAATGTCCAGCGGAAATCTGAACAAATTGGACTGTGTCTGCTGAATTTTTATACTCAAGTTGGAATTGCTGGTTGAAATCGATGCTCTCAAAATGGGATGTCCTCCATTGTAAATCCACTGATCAAAAAATTCTTGTAAACTCTTTCCTGAGTTTTGTTCAAAGATTTTTCGAATGTCATCTGTTTCGGCTGTTTTAAATTTGAATGTATTTAGGTAATCTACTAAAGATTTTCTAAAATCGTCATCTTCCATTAATGACCTTAACATGTGCAAAACTAAACCACCTTTTTTATATGTTCGAGGTGTGCTAAACATATCAAATGGGTTCTCATAGTCTTTATATACCAATGGAATAGTATGAGCCCCTTTCTCTTTACTTTTAAGATAATCGTCTGACATTGTAAGTATGTAATGACTGTAATTGTCTTCTCCTAGACTGTGTTGATAATAAAGTGCTTCACTAAAGCTAGCAAATCCTTCATTGAGCCAAAGATGTTGCCAGTCCCTGCATGTTACTAAATTTCCAAACCATTGATGAGCAAGCTCATGCACCACAACGTAATCTAAGGTTTTAGAATCATGAACAATTTTCTCATCTAGCAATCTGCGTGTAGTCAGATTAGTGCATGAGGTATTTTCCATACCTCCATGTGGAAATTCATCTACAGTAATTTGAGTATATTTATCATATGGGTAATGGGTTCCAAAAAATGATTCAAAAAACCCCATCATTTTCTTAGTATTTTTAAATAATCTAATACCATCATCTTCTCTTCCAGGCGGAACATAGTATAAGAGAGGCACTCTTCCTCCGTAATCTTCTTTTGGAAGTTGCGCAAATTGGCCTATTACCACGGATGTAACATATGCAGTATTTGGATGTGACTCTTCCCATATGTATTTCTTCTTTCCTGCTTCTATTTCATAATCAATAATATTCATCTCGCCATTGGAGATGACAACGAAGCTTTCAGGAACGGTAACTGCTATCTGTCTAGGAAACTTTACTTGAGGATGATCGATACATGGAAACCATTTATTTGATGCTATCGGTTCTCCCTGTGTCCAACATTGAAATGCTTTTTGTTTATTATCTATTATGAAGTTAAAACCCATACCATCTTCTCCAGAAGAAGGCATTGTATTACCATTAAATGAATAATTGATAATCAGGTTGAATTTGTTACCTTCTTTTGCCTCTCTGTCAAGATCTATCAAAAGTTTGTCATCTTGTTGGGTAAATAATAAATCATCACTATTTTTTTCTATGGATGCTGCATCTGACCAGTTGGTTGAATGTATTTCTATTTTTTTCGTATTACAATCAAGTTCAATTTTAGTTAGATCTTGTAATATGGATATTTTCAATTGTTGGCGGCATTTTACTCTTTTAGTGTTAAAATCAGGTTCAATAGATAACCACATGAATTCAATATTAAAATAGGGGTGTGGAGGATAATTCAATGTTACTTGATCTCGACTACCTTGAGCAGTCGAAATTTTATTATTTGTTAATTGATTTTGCAATTAATATCAATTATTTATAAATGTCGATCCTAATAAAGTTTTTATTATTGGTATTGATTTACAATTTGATACAATTGCACTTGTTAGATCTTTCTATTAAAATTACCGAATTTAAATTCAATATATTTGAGCTTTTATTATTTATTATGTGTAAATTTATTGTAACGGGCCCGGTAGGCTGACTAATAGATGTTTATCCCTTTAATTTGTCCGTATGGATGATGAAATGATGCACGGATGCGACCAATAACAGGTATGAAACAATTTCGAAATACAAATGGTTTACCTTTTTTGTTTTAATTACCTTCTTAACTCTGTGTTG
>JANWKP010000164.1 GCA_025451315.1 Nitrososphaerales archaeon
GAACTCTAAATTTGGCTGTTGGATATCATATTCTTTTTCCAAAGGTGAATGCGTTGTATGCTGTGAAGGCTCTATGAAGAAAGATGTCGTTATTTTGTTCAATGTATTTCTTAATGTTTTATCAAGCATCTTTTGGGGATTCTTATATTTCATAAAATTTGATAAATCCAAATCTATAAAGATAAAATTTGGCGGGTAACTTGTTATTTCTTGTTTATCCAAAATAGGATAGCCATTTACTCTACAATCTATAAGGTCGGATTCTATACATTTTTGAATTAATTCCTTTTTATCATAAATAGTAAATTGGTGATTTTTGTGCTTTGTCATCATCCTTCTTGGGAATAAACTTGACTCATCAAAATGAGATAATAGAAAATCTATGTTAACCTCTATATCCATTCCACATTCAATCCTATACATTCAAAGTTACCAAATGCATCACGAAATGAAGAGAAAGATCAAGTTCCTTTACAGGGATGTTTTTGCATAAACCATTTATCGCCTTTTAAATTGCATTTTTCACACCCCCAAGTGTCAGTTTTTCCTATTCTATAGAGACTAGTATTAGTTCGATCTTGTTCGTCCTCTTCAGGTGAAGGCTGTGAAGGCTGTGAAGGCTCCATGTAAGGAGGGTCATCTCTATTATCTTCACTGGTCTCCACAAATGTACCTTTTAGATCATCTTTAGCGTCACTTAAGCCGTTTTCATTATCCCTAGTTGCGACTTTCGCATTATTGTTGGCTTGTTTTTCCTCTACAATGGGAATATTTTTGACTAGAGAGTCTATAGAGCGTTCACTGCGTTCACTGCGTTCACTATTACGGTCGCCAATTTTCTCTTGAATAGTAAAGCCATATTGACTTGCTGTTTTCTTTATTTTCTTGTAATCAAATAACAGTTCAACATAGGAATTATGGCGTTTAGTTCTGACTCCTAACTTCTGCAGTATATTTGTTAAGGTATTTCTATAAATGGTGCCATAATCTTCTGTATTGTATTCATTGGGCTTATTTTTATTCAATTCTCCTCTTATATGATATTGCAACAGATCCCAGAGCTCAGAAAATTTTATTGGCTTCCTTTTCTTTGATTCTTCCATCAAAATTAATATCAGTGGTATTAACGCATATTCTATAGTCGAATGTTTTTTCTCGTTTCTTATCTCTAAGAGTTTTGTAAAGGTGTTTTTGATCTCCTCATAAATCTGTTTTTCCTCTAATGTGTTAATGTTATAAGAGAATAGTTGTAAATATGGTTTTACTAACTCTTTATCTCGTCCCTTGATTTGTAGGCGGATATCAGGTATATAATCCTCAAAGTGCAAGAGTCTATATACAAACATAATTTTTCTAAATTCAGTTATTTCAGACAACAATTCCTTTAACTCAGGACTACCTGTGTTGGTTGGGTTTAAGACTTCCTTGATGTCATGAGGAGGATTACCATAGAATACTATGTCGCCAAGTATTCTTTCATTTACACCTTTTCCTATGATAGGACCTGGAGGTCTTTCACCAATTATCATCTTTTGACAATAAGTGTAGAATTTTTCAGGTTTCCCTGTATTTTGATTAACTCTAGAGACTGTTTTTCTAATATCATAACCTGTCTTCAAAATAGACATCATATCTAAATTTTGATCTATCCTTTCAGATTCATCCAAGATTAGAGTTATCTGTCCCGCTTCCACATTTCCGAGGGATCTAAAGATGTTGGCAGGCGTTGGATCTGTAGTATTGAATGGCCTGTAACTCACGGCTTCGAAGGTATCGCCGATACTGCTCTTGCCGGTTCCGTTATCACCAAATATTCCCGTATAGTGTGCGGTACTATTTCTATCTTGAAAATATGAAGATACAATGTATATTGCTATATGGTTTATCATATATGATTCCTGATCAATGTACTTCGAAACAATCGATCTGGCCTTTTTGTATAATGATAAGTTATCTTCCTTTCTTGCCTTTTCAACATAAAGATCAATTTCTGCTTGCGATTGAAATTCATATGGTTCAGATAGATACTCGTCGATAGTAGGAGGGATTAGGACTCTAGATGGTTCCTCAATACGTGAGACCAATTTTAATCTAATATTCTGGTTACTATCATCGAGAGTAACAAAGCAAGGTTCACCATTTACTAATGCAGCCTCAAATAATGGGCCCTTTCTGTTCTGAGAATATTTGTTTACTACGACTCGCTTGATATTTCTTATTTCTTGTGCATTATCATCTTTCACTTCATCAGATTTTATATTCTCTTGAATTATGTATTCAATTTGAATATAATCTTGGTCTGATATGTCCAAGGTCTCTTTTACTTTTTGTTCAAGATTCATCAGACATATGGGAATATTGCTAGGATTAAACGGAAGTTTTAATTGTTTGTGGTTGAATTTAGAACCAAATTTTATTGTGATACTATTTTTGTTAATGGAACTATCCTGGGATATCAAATCAAGGAACTCATCGGGTACTTTCAATTCTTTTTGTCTCCGCAATTAAACTTCAGTGCACACGTCCTGCAGACAAAAATAGTAATTTCACCATAGATTCCACAATCAATTCTTACCTTTTCAGATGGTGCGAAATTACAATTGAAAGCATCACAAGGTTTATTGGAGTCTGCTGCCTTGTTTACAATACTAGATGTAGAATGATTAGCTGTCACCTTACATCACCATCTTTTCATCTAATTTGTCGGAATTAGATGAACTTTTTTTTGAGTTTCTTAACAAATCGTTTATTATTTCGCTGTATGTTTGGTTCTTTTTGCCTCTGTTTCTAAGTTCCTCACGAACTTTTTTGTCAATTTGTATGGTTGTACCCATATCTATGCTACTATACACTATATATTAATATACTCATGTTACACTAGTACACTATAGGAATATGACCATCCATTATGATAAAAATGATTTTGAAAAATTAAAGAAAAAAGTAGAAAAACATGACGAATTACTAAAGAAAATACAATCTGACAATATTCAAGAAACGTTGGATAAGAATATAATGGAAGATAATGAAAGAACCGTTTTTAAATTCGTTAAGGAACATGAAGGAACTAATAAAGAAAATATCATTTTTAATTTAAAGGCAATTGGTAGTAGAAAAACAATATTCAAGATTCTACGTTCCTTAAAAAATAAAGGCTACATTCTTGATCAACTGAACGTAAATAATGGACGTCGCCGTTCAATTTTTGTAAATAATAATAACATGGTCCTCAAAGTTGAAGAAGAACTCACAGAATTCAAAGATAAATTATTCATAGTTTTAGATAAGCTTGAAAAATTTATTGCCGAAGGGAAACAGAATACCTCCAATCACCAATATGATAAGGTAATTGAATACTTGAGAGAGGATTACTTTAAGTTCATATCCATCTATTTCTTCAGAGCATTATTACAATGGCATAACCATATTGCGGATAAACAGGTAATCTTCCTGCTGTATTCCCAACTAATAAATAATATCATGGCAATACAGGAGCGTATTTCAATGTTTGTTCAAGGTTTTGTCCCTGCTATTCCTTTTTATAAGGAAATATGCACTGATGATGACGATTTTCCAATACACGTCAAGGAATTCTCATATTTGGATTTAGAAGAAGAATACCATTTACTAACTAACTCTCTCAGCAAAATCAATTCTACCTATTCAAAAGGAAACCAAGGTCTTAATTAGAGATTTTCCTTGTTACTATTTCTGGCTTAATCTGTGCTACAAGGGGATTTATTTGTATTAGTTTCATTATCTTATTCATTCCATCCTTTAATGCTTCCATGTCATTTTCTGATTTGAATATTTTTTGCTTGTCTTCGTTTCTTACTTTTGAGTAACTTTACTAAGATAAACCATCTGGAACTTTATACAGAACTCGTATCTAGTACTCGTTATTTTTGTTTAGATTCCTTTTAACAAACGTTTGTAAAACTTTATAGTAGTTATCTGACATATAACTAATATTGTAAAACTCAAAAAGGTAATATCAGAAGGACAGTTTTTGATATTCATATGCGGCCAATTCTAATGATAGGATTCCTAATAAGCATTATCATTTATGATAATCTGGATAGAAAATAATGTTATAAACATAATAGAAATAAGTAACAATCATCCAAACGTTGCTGAAACCTTATTTCATTATTTGTCTTAATACTTCAGGCTTGATATTAGCTACCAAGGGATTCTGTTGTAATAAAGAGAAAATATGATCGAATTTTTTATCCATTTCACATCTTACAGTTTCCAAATCTGTTCTGTATTTTTCTTTGAGGTCTTGTATTTCATCTTCTCTCTTTTGGTTTTCATTTGCAGCAAGCGTTAATCGGGTTTTATTACAGATAGTCAAGTTGGGAATGGAGCACATATATTCTTGAAGCACTTCTTCTTCTGATGCTTTATAGTATACTTGGTCCAATCCAGTGCTATGGCCTACTAACATCTCTCGGATAGTCTTATCTATCTTAGCCCTCTGCATTTGAGTAATTGCAAAAATGCGAAACGAGTGACATGGATGTAGTTCGTCACGAAATTGTTGTTTTATTTTTTTAAGGATATTCCTGCTATTATCTTTCCTAATTCTCAAGTTTATAGATAAAAGCTTTGGTATCAAAATATTGTTAGCGATCGAGCTACGATGTGTAATCGGGATGGGGTTGTGACAGAACGATTTTTTGTTGAATGCACGGATTATCAAGGGGACTTCTGAAGGTCCCCATCCTGTTTCTGTCTTGATCAGATACTCACCATATCTCTTTCTAAGGTCAAGATAATTATCTATCGCCAAGGCACATTCTGGCGTACAGAAGGTATAGTAACGATATTTGGAGGAGAATGAATAGACTTGAATTTGATATACAAAGGTTCCATGTTCATCAATGACCCATTTTTTTATATCTTTTAGCCGAAGTGGATGGAGAGCGCCCACCCTCATGCCAGTGGATGAAAGAAGCAGTATCACAGATTTTTCCCTTTCGTCCGAGATATCTAAGAGTCGTGATATTTCTTCAACAGTGTATGATCGATATTGATATTTGTTTTCAGCTTCAGACATGAATTTTTTTATCTTTTTACGATTTATAATTACGTCATTTATTGAGAAGAAGTGATTTATTGCGCACAAAAACAAGTTTTGTGAACTATAAGACAGGTTTTGTTTTTGACGAATGTCTATTAATATATCTATTATTTCCTGTTCTATTACACGTAAATCTCTGCTTAATAATTCATCAAATGTAGTAAAAGAAACTTTTGGATTCCTCAAATAATTTTTTAGGATATTGGTATACGATTTCAAAGTAATAGGCGATTTGATCGAGGATACAAAGTTCACGTACGCCTTGTGAGTTTCATCGAGTTGATTGGTATATAAATTCGCACCCGCGTTGGCGAGTCTTACGCTTTCAGGTCCTGTAATTTTTCTGCCATTTACTATCATATCCCTTCAAATATCCTCCTAATTCCTTGATTTCTGACATTAATAAGGACAAAATAATATTTATGCGTGCTTATAAACAACATAGCTTTAATTATCCTTTCCTATACCTATTATCAGGAAAAGATGAGCCTGTCAAAAAC
>JANWKP010000165.1 GCA_025451315.1 Nitrososphaerales archaeon
AAGAGATACTCATCGGTGTTGTAGTTTGAAACGCCAAACATTGGACGATTTGATAGAGTGAAAGGTGTGGATTGTAATCTTGCAGCGACTTTGATAGCGGGCACATTTCCCGTGTCTATGGAGTTTTTGATATATGCACCCAAGTGGAAGGCTTCAATTGTATAAGGCGAGTTAGCAGATATAGCCATAGCTCTCCAAATTGGATTGAATGAGCCTGATGCGTTCGTGCCGTTTTCAACGGTCAAAGCATCTGACGATCCATTTGTACTAAAACTAGCAACCATTTCAAATCCGCCATCTGCTACTCGGCTTACCTTAAGAGCAGGTTGCCAACCCTCAAGAGTGTCAGTATTTCCATAAAGCTTCAATTGGTCATAAACAGACACAGGGTTTTTAGTTGACAAGCCAGACCATTGATCATCTATATGAGTTTTTGTTCCAGTGTCTGAATAGTTCTGAACGGCAAGAATTCCGCCTATACCTTTGGTTGATTTCGCATTGGCCGATATCGTCATCGAAGGAGCGGAAGGATTTTTCCAGATGTCCCAAACGTTACAATGTAAGAACATGTTTCTGTCACCGTTTACGTTTACAATTCCTCCCTGGGTCTGTGGATAGTGATTTGTTGGATCGGTGGTAGTGCTTTGAATGGAGCAGTCTTCAAAGTAGTTGTTGTTGCATCCTGACTGATCAGCCGTAAACGTTCCAGTATGCTCAAAGTATACGTCGTACTTGCAGGCTTCAGAATAGATGTCTATGAATCTCATCTGGTTTATCCATGATCTCCCTGTTGTGTGAAGATAGAGAGGTTTTCCACAACGCCAGATTCTAATATTAGATATTTGACTCGCATATACAGCGCCTGGAAAATCCGGATCGGTTGCATCGGCAGGAGCGATACCAATGCAGTCCCAATTGTTTTCCTGTGTCCCTTGTTCGTCATAAACACCACCTCTCAGATACGCATTATATAAGACTGTGTTTTGAGCAGGATTAAAATTCCACACCGTACCGGTATAGCCTGCCGGAACATTGATCCTAGTATTTGTATGTATATGCGCATTCATGTGGCTTACAGCAGACCAACCGGAAAAGGAAGAGTGTAAATCATAGATTCCAGATTGAACTTCAAAGGATGGGTCTCCAGATGCTAAAATGGTAGTAATGAGTGGATCAAGGTTAGCCTTAGAGTTTACAGCACCAGTTTTGTTGTTACGGCATTTGACGGATCCTCCATCCTGGTAAATTGTGTATGTGTAAGCAGTTGGATATGACATTAAGTTATCTGTTGGATCTAATGTTTTCTTAGTTAATGTATCTGTTGATGAAGTGAATATCCCACCGCCAGTTCCTGAAGTGATGTCTGTTACTGTTCGAGATTCATCTTTTTGAGATAAGTATTTCTTCGTCTAGGCATTAGATGGGGATAGAACAGTTGAATTGGTCTGAATTTAGGAAAGGGCTACCATTTAAGGATGAGAAAGAAGCGTTTAACATCATGTTTGAAAACGCCAAATTGTATACTCAATATCTATCTAATACCAACAGACCACTACCAATAGAGCCTATTATGATGGGTGCTTTATTCCATAATTATAAAATACTTTTGAAGTTGTGTAAAGAGGAGATTAATGTCACTGAAGAATCCATAAATCAGAAATTGGTTGTATTGGATAAAGAGAAACCCGTAGCCAAAACGTTGTTTGACAAAACCTGTGAAAGGTGGCGCGGTCTACTGTATGCCCTTCATAGAGATGATAGAAAACAGTTGTTAAAAATGTTAGTTGATTGTTGTGATAGTTTGGATGAAACGACAGCGACCAAAATACTAATTGACTCAGAATCTAATATTTCTGTTCTTTTCTTTATCTGTCTAGTCTTGCAGAATCAAAATCTGCTAAACAGAATTAAAAAGTCCTCTGAGAAAAATGTTAAAACTGATGTTAATCTTTTGAACTTTATCGATTGATCAAATGGAGAATAGTTCATGTTTCATCTATATGGTTGGGCCCCACCTCTCAAATCCTTCATCAATATTTCTAATTTGCGAACATGAACACGAACAATAGTGATAGTTAAATGCGCCGTCGCCAAAATTCCCGCAAAAAGGATATCAGATTTTTTACCTCTGATTCAATTCAAAAAGTCATGAAATGATGGAAAATACGTACTAATTCAACTCAGTACCTTGCAGGCTTTTTTACGCAAAATCTTTAGAAAAATGTATATTACATAATATACGACAAAGGGGTATCAAATAGTCAAACTATTCAGATGATGCAATATAGTTCTTATATACTGATTAGTTGCCAGAGCCTTTGAAATGGAGACATATTACAAAATAGTGAAGATCCAACAACAAGGGGAAGGTACTTTAACAGCGACGATTCCAAACGAAATAGCTGAAAAACTGATGTTAACAAAGGGTCAGTACATGAAAATCTACAGAGACTGTGATAAAATAGTATTGGAAAAAAACGTGTGATAAGTTTGTCAAATATTTGTATTACCAATACTAGGATTATTAACTCAACATCCCAACACATACAGATGTGGTTTGTTGTTACACTATGTGATATCGTATGCAAATATGGTATCGTAAGGTTTAAATTTAATTATAGTAATCTCATAAGCATCTATATGGAAGATAGCTTTTATACAGACTCTATAGGCTGTAGAAACATGGGGCAACAGAAAGGCTCATTTCTTATGTCCCAAAAAACAACTGGAAGTATGAAGACATCAATTCACTCTGATTTCACTGCCACCAAGCTGGAAAATCAGAATGAATTCATCACCAACCTCAATTACGACATCATAATGAAACCCAGTATGATGGGAGGGACGTTATAATGTTGCAAGCTGTTAGTATATTATGTATTGGCCACGCTCACGGTATAAACTTTGCGCTAACTAAGTGCCAAAAAGATAGAGAAACAATGAATCAATCCTTAAAACGGGTTTGGATGGAGGAGTTCCCATGATTTACTACAAAGATCGAGAATGGGAGTACACCCACATAGACTCAACTGAGCTAGTTGTTGAATCGTGGTCAGAGAGGCTCGATGACATCATAAAGCAGATCGATATCCTCAAAAAGGAGATCCATGGATTTTGTAAAAAACTTGGGGATGAATATGAAAGATCCTAAATTTTCATCCTTTCTTAGCAGACACGAAATAGAGGATTTTCAAATATGTGCTAACAACATTATATTTAAAATTCACGGTTATACCATAAGATCGATCTTAGATTTCAGCAACTTTGACAAATCAATTGCTAATCTACGACATAATTTAGACAAACATACCGAAGACATCGAATTAAAAGAGGGATTAATATTGGAAATCTCTAAGAAATGGCCCGCCTTGGTCGAAGAATGTTCGCCTAGACAAGTTAATTCATACAGTGAATGGAAGGAGGGTCTTGTATCTAGATATAATGATTTAAAACAAACCATCAAAGAACATTTTCCAGAATTATGGGAGACGGTTGAAATTGAATTATCAGTCAAGAGCATCCTAAATATACAAGATATTACTCTACCATTTGCTTGTATTATCTTGGGACCGCCTTCATCTTCAAAGACAGTGGGTATAGAGTTACTTCGGGACACCCCTAATACATTCGATACGGACTCTTTTTCTGCCAAATCATTCGTGTCACATAATACAAGTGTTCCAAGAGACAAGTTACAAGAAATAGACCTTCTTCCAAAGATAAAGAACAATCTTTTTCTTTCTCCAGAACTTTCACCAACCTTCTCAAAAAAGGATGAAGATTTGATTGAAACTTTGGGTATTCTTATCAGAGTTCTCGATGGCAAAGGATATGAAAGTGATTCAGGGGCGCAGGGACATAGAGGTTATACAGGCGAGTACATGTTTACTTGGCTTGGCGCTGCTGTTGAAATATCAAGAAGAGTTCATAAACATTTATCAACACTAGGTCCCAAATTATACTTCTATAGACTTTCAAAAATATCAAAAACAGAAGATGATTATATTAGACAGTTAGAAGGTGAAAATTTTGGAGACAGGGTTCAAAAGATTAAGTCAAAAATGATAGAATATATAGAATGGTTTGATCGTTATCCGTGTGAGGACCCTCAAAATGAACAAGATTTTCAAGATGAAAACGTAATTAACCAAGTTGTAAAAATAGAGTGGAATAAAAAAAGGAACGATAGAAAGGCTTTGGAATATATTGTAAAGTTAGCCGGCCTTCTTGCTCACTTTAGAGGAACACTTCAAACATGGGAAACTAGGGAAACTCAAGGAATAGATTATGCATACTCTGTTCCCATAATTGAGGAAAGAGACAGGGCAGCCACACAGCTACATAATCTTTCAAGGGGTCATGCACTTTCTCAAGGTAGAATCTATATTTCTATAGAAGATATTCCTATTTTGATTAAAGTTGTACTGTCTACTGCATCCATAGAAAGAGTTAAAATTTTTGATTTGTTGTTAAGTAGCCAGGGCCGGTTGTCCACCTCCCAGATCACCAAAGCACTTCCCATATCCAATCCCACTGCTAGAAGGACCATGGCTGAATTTAAGGGACTTGGAATAGTGAATATGGAAGAAGATGAATTAACAGATCATCATACTTATGATAACTCTGAAAAATCCATGACCTTAAAAAATGAATTCAAATGGTTCCTATCAGAAGAGTTTAGAAACCTGAGAGAAGGATTCGAATTAGATTTAGAACACTATGGCAACAACATACTAACCGAATCTGCTGATTCGATGGAGGAGCTGAAAGAAAAAACACCCCCTAGCACTCTAGGCAATGATGTATATGAACAGCTTTCCAACATCAATGAAAATGTCAAGTCTACAACAACCAACCAAACGGCAGAGCTTACAGAAAATCATCATGAGAAGCAAGTCGATCCTACTAATCAAAAAGTGGAAAGAAAATCGATCAACGAACAGCATATGTATAGATTGTGGAAAGGTGGTGATACTTGGGGTTGTAATAAATGTTCTTTTCGTGGGGACAAATGGGATTTATTATCTCATACTTGTAAAAACAACAGATAAAGACTACTAAGGAGGATTATCTCAAATATGGTATACACATCACTGGGCGAATGAAATGGAGGAAGAAAACAAAGGACTAGGGGGTAAAAATTCTTTCAGCTATTCTGAAGAAGGCAATGATATAGATAGAGCTGAAAGAAAAAACACCCGCTACTACTACCCAGACTTCAAGGAAAACATCCAATTCATCCTAAGTCATTTTCAAGAGCCACTATTCCCAAGGACCATATCAACTCACTTATCCGGCGGCCGCCAAATACTAGTCCAAGATATTAGCCAAATTTATCAAGAATTTGAAAAGTCAAAATTTATAGATTGCAGAATCAATGCTTTTCCCTCGATTGAAAACCCTGTTCCAAATTTTATATTTATCGACTTGGATGATATTCACAAGAATATATCTTTAGATAAGATATTGCAGATCACTTTAGCAAATATCAAGAATAGGTTGCGTGGGGTTCCGACTGTTTTACAAACTGGTAATGGTTACCATATTTATCAACCCATTGACAATCCGCAAAGATTTGAAGATATGGAAGACTTTAAGGAATTTGATAATCCTGACAACAGATTTTTGAGATTTGAAAAAGATTATCTATCAAGCGGATATGCTGACAAGGCTAACTATCCATCTTTAAAGTCATGTTTGTTAAGGGTCCCCGGTACTTTAAACTCAAAGTGTCTTGACAAGGGATTAAGTAAGGGAGATTCGATGGTTAAAATTCTTCAAAGATGGGATGGCAGAAGACCCCCTGTTGGATATCAAATTGGAACTTTTTACTCTTATCTTATTTCAGAAAGAGAAAAAGATAAAACAAGAAAAGTGGAATATGATAACCTTTTTCGTTGTTCTCAGCCTAAAAAAATTCCCTGGATTGAAAGACTATTAGAAACCCCCATAGGAGACCATAGAAAAACATGTTTATGGCATATCCTGGTCCCCTATTTAGTGAATGTCAAAAGGGTTCAAGAACCTGAAGTATATCAGATATTAGGAAAATGGCTAGATGATTGTAATAAAGAAAGGAAGGTAAATTTTAACACCAAATA
>JANWKP010000166.1 GCA_025451315.1 Nitrososphaerales archaeon
ACAATTGTCATCTCCTCCCGACATGTGTGTTTATCATGGTCAATTTGGATTTGGAGATCCAGTAACTGATGTTGTTCTAAAATCTGTATCAGAAGATCCAATAACATTAAGAGGTCCACACTCAGTGGCAATAGTCACACATGAATCGTACATACCAGAACAAGCATCTTATATGCAGAAACAAATGCAGAAAGAACATAACATGACTGGCTCTTAATAAAATAACTATATTTTATTTTTATTATTAAATCTTTTGCGTACTTAGATAAAATCTAAACTTATTGAAAATAGGATTGGAACCCAGCGTTCAATGGGGGCCAGTGGGATGTGAAATAATTTTACGCAAAAAAAGGATTTCTATTTAGTATGGTATATTCAATTATAAAAGTAGTTTCATGTGATTTTGTATCTAAATTAGTGAAGTTTGAATACTTTAAACAGGACTTACTAGTTATTTAGCAATAAGAGTAATTAATTAAGTTAATAATATTAAATATTAATATTGTACTCTTATTACTATCTTAGATTTCCAAAACCTACTAACTAGTTTTGTATTCAGAATAAAAATCAATATATTACTGTGAAATTGGTAATGTAAAGCTAAAAATTGCTCCCTTGCCATCTAAATTATTTTCAGCCCAAATTTTACCATTATGCGCTTTAATAATGTTTTTTGAAATATATAGTCCAAGACCTGTACCAGCTTCTGATTTTGTTGCAAACTTTGTAAAAAGTTTTGGAAGGATTTCTTTATCTATACCAGTGCCAGTATCTTTTACACTTACTATGATGACATCATTGTAGTCATATTTCTTTGTTATGATAGTTATAGGAGCACACTGTAATCCTTTTGTAAATTTGAAAGCATTACACAAGAGATTATCCAAAACCTGATATATTTTTTCTTTGTCTCCATCAATAATAAAATTTCTGTTTCCTGCAAGATATACCAAATTTGCATTATTAGTGTCTAGTTCTTTAGTACTAGTTTTATATTGTGCAATAAGGTTTGTTATTAGCTCGTCAAGGTTAAATCTTTCTCTTTTTATTTGAAAGGATCCAGTTTCTATTTTTGCTACATCTAAAATATCATTAGTAAGTCGTTTTAATCATTTTGCATTTCTTATAATGGATTCTAGTAACATTTTTTGTTCATTATCCTCAATTCGAGAATAAAGAATATCTGACATTCCTAGTATGGGTTGTATAGGTGTTCTCAATTCATGAGCAGCTACATTTATGAAATCTTTTTGTATTTTATCTTTTATTTTTAATAAATCGAATAGTTCTGTTTGTAACCATAGTGTTTCAAACATAGAGACATAAGACATTACTGTTGATTTGCTATTAGAATAAGTTGCTAATCCTATTGCTTCATAAGTTGTATCTTTAGTATCATCCTTTAATTCTATAGCTAAGGAGTATTTTCTATCAACTATAAGAACTGAAATTGTAGTTTGTAATTGACTTTCAATAAATTTGATATGTATTTTGTTAGAATTTGGTTGTATATTTTTTTCTTCTTGTTCGTATTCTAATTGTTTATCTTCTTTTTTATCTTTTTCTTTTATTTCGTCATCAGTTTGTATATTTTCTAATTCTTTTTTTGTATCTTGTAATTTGTTGTCAATTGGCGTCATAATTTTGATATTTACATTATTACCTTTCTCAGATGCAATTTCAGCTAAAAATTTTATGAGTCCTGCTTTTTCCTGACGGTGAAATGCATTTGCAGTAGAAAATATTATCAATATTTCGTCCTTGGTTGATTTTAAAAGGTTAAAGGATAGTGTCTGAACTTCAAAAGGATTTCTAATAATCTCTATACCTTCTGATTCTATATCTTGTTCTAACTCTGCTATTCTATCAGTAGCATCCATACTACTATACCATAAATTTTCAAATACTGAAAGAAAATGCCTAATATATAGAGGTTCATTACTTGTTAAAAGACTTTGAACCATTTTGCCCTTTTCCATCTCTTCTATAGTTGCATTTATCTCTTTATCGCCTAATGCAAAATTAATAGGTGGAAGATTTTTAATATGATGAATTTGCATTCCCATCTTTAAAAAGATTTTAGCTATCTCTAGATTTTGCTTTTCTATATTACAAATCCATTTTATTCCTTTACTTTCTCCTTTTTTATATTCATCAAGAATTTTTTTATAATGATCGAAAAAATTATTGTATATTAATTGCATTCCACCATAAGATGAAACTATTAACAATTGAGAGGAGGTTTCTGCTAAATGAATAATTCTATTTATGATTTCGTTTGGTTTTTCTATAATTTTTGCTTCATAATTAATCTCTATACCTTTGTCTTCTTCCTCTAATATCTTTTGTTTAGCCAGCTTTTCACGATTTTCATTTTTGAGAAGTAAGTGACTATTTTCAATTTCCTTTATTTTGTTTTCAGCAGGAATTGCTTTATTCCAAAGTATATTAAAAAAGTATTGTTGTTCTTCTATAAATGATTTAATATTACTATAGATAATTTCGGAGATAATTTTTTTACCTCTTTTTTCATTTAAACTATAATAACCAACATGAGAAATATATTCTGATTCACTTAAAATAAAATTGCTCTTTAATCTATCTAAATGTTTAAGCTCGTCGACTATTGGATAAAGTTTTTTACAATATTCAATATTATCTTCCCTGATTTCAGTAATGTATCTTATGGTTATTCCTCTTTTTTTTGCTTCAATAATTGATTCTTTGATTGATTCGAGCTCAACTAATGATATGGATGAAGATAGATTATAGTAGTTTATACAATTATCAACCTTTATCTTTGTATTATCAAATAATTGTGATTGTGATTTGATTATATTTTGAAGGCCATGTACAATCTTTATTCTTTGAGCATCTGAATGTGATAAATGTATATTTGTTATTTTCTTTGATGTCAAAGATAGAATATTATAATTGATTATTAGATATAAAGAAAATGGTAAATAGGGATCAGAAAATATCATAACTAACATATTTTGAACTATTACCTGTATCATACTATTGAATAAACCGTAATTCAAATGTTAGAATAGCAGAATTTCTTCCGTATTTAATCAAACAATACAGAATTATATCATATCTAGATTATTATATGGCAGTTATTTGTCTATACCTAGTTAATGTCATTAGTATTGCCACTTAATTTAGGTTTAGTAACTCTCAAATACTCTCAAACTAATATGAAAATAAATTCTTGTTCATGTTACAAAATAATACTCTTATTCCCAAAAGTGAAAAAAGGGTCTTAGTAGTCGATGATGAATTTGATATTGGGTTATGGCTAAAGACGGTTTTAGAAGGCAATGGCTTTATAGTAGATTACTATTGTAATCCTCTCATTGCATTAAAAGAGTTTAAGCCTAATTTTTACAAATTATTAATTTTAGATATAAAAATGTCTTTAATGGATGGATTTCAATTATATAGAGAAATAAGAAAGAGGGATGACAAACCAAAAATATGTTTCTTAACTGCTGGTGAAGAAACAGAAGATATAAAAACAGAATTATCAGAGGCAGTTTATTTTATTAGAAAGCCTATAGAAAATGAAGAATTGCTTCTAATCATAAATATTATAGTAAATAAATAAAAGATTAGATGCAAAATTATTGAAAAATCAAATGCTTAAGATAGAAATAATCTAGATTTACTTTGATCAACTTTGATATAATTTTTAAGTTTATAAGTGAAAAAAATTAATTTAAAATATAGATACGTTATAACTAATTGACAAGTAAATAAATATGCTTGGTATTTCATAATAATCAACAAGTAATTGCTATTATTTCGGTTTTATCTTATTTTATATTTGTCTCTTTAGGTGCCCTAAAATCAAATATCTTATATAATTTAAAATTGTATAAATGGCAAAGTATAACTATAAAAAATAAACTTTTGATGGTTTTTCAAAAAGGAGTGTTGATCAATTTAAGTTTAAAATTTATTAATATAAATTTAGCCTATCTATTATTAATATACTAATATATAAACACGAAATATTTGTATACTTTGAGGAGAGTGAGATGTGAAACAAATTTGACATAAATTTAGTCTCATCGATAAAACTTTAAGGCTGTAGCTGCATACAACAAAATTTTAGGATGAGGTCAAATTCACTTATGAAATTAATATTTACCTTTTCAGGTTTATTATTGTTTTTTTCATAATTGGAAGTATTCTTAGGATTTTCTATTTTGGTATTGAACTTTCATCCATGTATACTATTTCCCAGATATGTCCATTGATGTCCTCAAAACCACGATGATACATCCATCCAAAATCTTGTGATTTCATATACTCTTTGCCTCCAGCTTCAATTACCTTTGTTATCATATTATCAACTTGTTCTCTGCTTTGTGCAGATAATGCCAATATTACCTCAGTCTCTTTTGTAGCATCACAAATCTGTTTATTGGTAAAAGTTTTAAAAAATTTTTCAACTAAAAGCATTACAAATGAATCGTTACCAATAATCATACATGTAGCATTTTCGTCAGTAAATTGAGGATTAAATGTAAAACCAATATGAGTGAAAAACTTGATTGTTTTATCAAGATCTTTTACAGGCAAGTTTGCAAAAAGTTTTCTTGTCATCATCTATTCAAATCCTATTTCATTTAACCTACCAAACTCATCACAGATAACATTTGAACCTGGAGTAAGAAGATTCGTAAATTCCTGCCAACCTTGTTGACAATTTATATTTTTTTCCATTTTAGCCCTTGTTTCAAGCCAATGATTTTTATCCTTATAGTGGATTATTTCAATCCATACCTCTTCATCTTCAAGATTTGCCGAAACAACTTTATCTAAATGGGTAAAGTATTGTTTGTCATCATCTGGTTTAACAAGTCGATAAATATCATGTTGTAAAATACCGTATTGCTTAAACATGTCCACATATTTTTTGCTAAGGTCAATTAGTGCATTATGATTCTTTTTTGAAAATCGGTATGTAAGAGATACTATGTATCTATCATATTTGATATTCTCTTCTATTTTTTTCCATTTTTCATATTCTCTATTAAAACATAAAAAGAATTACTCTCCAAGGGGAGCTTTATTAATAAGTAAAGAGTTGTCTACTAAACTGCCTAAACTAAAAAGAAACAAGATGGAAATATACAATGATATTCTCAATGCTGTAGCAAATGAGGTAACTGACGGTCAGGCAAAACCTACTAGAGTAAAACTTTATAGTAATCCTTCTTATGACAAACTTGTTAGATATCTAACTGAACTAGAAAATAAGAATCTAATAATAAAAGATCCACTTACTATAACAGAGAAGGGCAGAGATTTTTTACAAGATTATGATCGAATAGCTAATTTTGTTCTTGAAATGGGTATAAAATACTTTGGATCGGAGAATAGTGTCAATGGAGATGAAAAATAATGAACACAGAAAATGTAGATTACCATCCAATAAAATATATTGGTCATTTAGATAGACACAAACATATCGTTCTCTTATATCATAATGAAAAGTATGCTTATTGGATAATATCTCGATATATTTTAAACGGTCTAAACAATAACGAGTCTTGTATTTTCTTTACTTCAGATGATCCAAAAACAGTAGAAGAAAGATTGTCGTTAGAAGGAATTGACGTGAATTTATTCAAACAGAAAAATTCTTTGAGCATTTACAATATAGAAAAAAGTTATAATGATAAACTTGATATTTTAAGCACCCTTAAACATATACGAAAAGAAGCGACGTTTGGTATGAAATCTCCTTATAGATTTGTAGGAAGAACCATAACAGATACAGAAACAAAAGATGGAATGACATTGGGAATAGCCTTAGAAAAAATAGGTCATGAACATTTTGATGAGTTTGAGTGTTCCCAAATGTGTTATTATAATATATCTAAAATAGAACAGTCATTGAGACCTCAATGGATTGCAAATCTTTTGAAAAACCATCACAATGTTATATATGCATCAGAACCAGATAAGGCGGTAGCATTTGATACTAAATTGCTTGATGAAGGATAAGAACGATGAATAATAGTTATAATTTGTATCTTTCAGTGGGATGGGATGTGAAACAAATTTGACATACATCTTGGTCCCAAACATTTCTATAGGCGGATCTATAGTAAAAACAATATAATTAACAATAAAAATGAGAATATTTTTAGTATTAAAAAAGTTATTATATAATATATATGAGTTATGAAATAAAAGGAGAAAGCCCACCAAGACATAAAAGAACCAGATCTTTAGAAAATGTTCTTATTATGCAAGGTGGTGGGTCCTTAGGATCTTTTGCCTGCGGTGTGTTTAAAGCATTAGTAAAACAAAAAATAAGAATAGATATAGTTGCTGGTACTTCTATTGGTGCTGTAAATGCTGCCATAATTGCAGGTAGTAAAAGCGATCAACCAGAAAAAGATCTAGAAGACTTTTGGCTTGAAGTAAGTGAAAGTAATATGCAGATTATTCCGGATTTATGGATGTATGAGTGGGACTCTTATAATAAAGAATATTTGGTCAAAAAAATATCGTCAGCTTCTGTAAACGCTGCAATTTTTGGAGTTCCAAAAATGTTTGTTCCTAGGTGGCAATGGGGAAATAGTTCTAGCTTAATAAGAAAAATGGATGACGGTAGTTATTTTGATCCAAAAAATTGGACTTATATATATGATCACTCTCCGCTTGAAAAAACACTTGAAAAATATATTGATTATAAAAAATTAAATCTTGCTGCCCGAGAAGAAGAAAAACCAAATGTTCTTCGACTTATTATGACTGCTGTAAATGTTATGACTGGAAAACCTCTTGTTTTTGATAATACTCTAACAGAAATTAAGGCAGAACATATCCTAGCCTGTTCAGGTTATCCAATTTATGGATTTCCTTGGGTTGAGGTAGAAGACAATGTATATGGTTGGGATGGAAGCCTACTTAGTAATACACCAATTAGGGAGGTTCTTTTTGTATCTCCAAGAAATGATAAAAATATTTTTATTGTCGAGAACTATCCCCAAAAAATAGATCGTCTTCCCACAAATATGGTTGAAGTCATTAGTCGTTATAAAGATATTTTATTCTGTGACAAAGATATGTACAATATACAATTGTCAAAGTTAATAACCAGACATATAAATCTCATAGAAAAATTATATGATGCATTCGAAAAATATACAGATAAAACTAAAATCAAGGAAGATGAATTAAAAAAAATAAAAGAAGAGTATACTAATCTAATTGAAAACTATGGTGCAGAAATAAAATCTGTTACAAGAATTACAAGAAGTGAATCAGAGTCGCCTACAATGTTCCAGAATGCAGATTTCTCAACTAAAACAATAAAAAAATTAATAGAACAAGGTGAAAGAAAAACCCTGGAAAAGTTGAAGGATACTGAGACTTTGAAATTCGATTTTAATTTGTAAAGGAGTGTTATCAATTGATTAGACTCGATTAAGTATGAAAATTCTATGTTTAGGTTTGTATCGCTTGAGTTTTACTCTTGCTATTAACAATTGCACTTCTTTAACATTTTGGGATTAAATACTATCAATTTTATTACAGAAAATGTTAAAAGCCGCTTATTACTTAATTCTAGATATTGTTGTTAATAAAGTAATACATATTAATAAAAATGGCTCTGTTAACTTAAGATTAATTCATCTATATTCACATATGAAACTTTACTTCTAATATAACTAGGTATCTTATATAATACAATAGCTGGTTTTGTTATCGTGGAATATTTATGAAATCAAACAATCCTGAAATTAATGGAACGTAAAATGCTAGCCAAATATATTAAGAATTCGTAATTATAATAACATATTAATTAATGAAAAAAAGGTGTTTACTAATTGTTGTAGTTAGTTTTAGTGTCATTACCCTATTTTCTCCTCGTTTCCTTCTTTAATAAACATAATATCAACCTCAAAGTATACTAACCCATTTATAGAATGGGGCAAGTGAGATTTATTCTATATTGAAATAGTGAGTAAATTTAACAATCCAAAGAATATTTAACGAAATATATACATCTTGTTAACTACATTAGACAAAACTAATGTAATGTCTTATCAATAACATATATGAGGAATGTCTATTAGAAAAGTCTATGTCAAATAATACTAATAACAGCCCTGCAGATGCTGAAATAGCATCATCTTCTAGTAAGGAAGAAATAGTAAAAGGATTAAATGAAGACTTGGCAAGAGAATACAAAGCAATTATCCAATATGTGGTGTTCAGTTCTACATTAAAGGGGGCACAATATGGAGATATAGCTCAACAATTGAAAGAACATGCCTCCCAAGAATTAGCACATGCATTAGCGGTAGCCAAGCAGATCGATTATCTTGGAGGAGATCCGACTATAAAAAGTGAAGATGCTGAGTATTCCCAGGATTCAAAGACAATGCTTGAAATAGATTTAAGAGCCGAACAAGACACAATTAAGAATTATAGAGAAAGGATTCGTCAGGCTGAACGTGCTGGTGAATTTGCTTTATCTGAGACATTAAGAGGAATTATTGTACAGGAACAGGATCACGAAATGGATTTGAAAGATGCTCTAGGATTACGCTAATAAATCAATTTTCTTTACATCAATAAATATTTATTTTTACTCAAAAATTATTAGTTAACTCTAGCCAAAATATACGTAATTCATAAAGAATAAGTATGAATCTAATAATAATATTTTCTCAAATACTAATATAAAGATTTGGCATATTGGAATAGATTTTTGATAATTAATCTTTCTCATAGTAAACAAACTTACAGATTCATTTTTTCTTTAAATATGTACAATCATTAGGATTGGAACACATAATCCAATGGGGCCAGTGTTATTGATTCCCCTATTGTATAGGGGTTCATATACAAGGACCTCTTATATAATGATAAGAGGAGTAACAAAATAATAAATACTATTTAAATATTCAACAATTATAAAAAAGGTAAATGAAATTCCTAATGCAGAGAATAGGAAAATAGTCTATGAATTTCTTGAATATATGAAATATAACGATTCATCTGAAAATCACCAAATAAATAACTTAAAATGCATTATTATTTACTATTGCAATTGATAATAAATTCACACATTATTCTTCTAATTGTTGATTATAAACGATGTTAAGATAATTAATAGTTAAAGAATTTAAAAATAAGATTTATTTGAAGTTAATTTTATTCACTGCCAGAAGATCCACCGCTATCGGTGGAAGTACCGCTATCGGTGGAAGTACCGCTATCTGTGGAAGTGGAAGTACCGCTATCTGTGGAAGTTCCTTCCGATGCTTGCCCTTGTGACAAACCTGTATCATTTGTTTGTAGTTGTTCCCCTAGTTCATCATTTTGTGCTAATACACTTTCAAATAGTGTCGGGATTCCTGCTATAATTAAAGTGAATGCAAGAATTGATGATGGAATTATTATAGAATGAATTTTTGAATTCATGACAATTTGTAGTAAATAAAGTATATAATAATTAAAGACATTAACTTATAACATTGATTTTTTATTATATTACTAATTATTATATACTATAAAAAATTACATATTATTATATTATTTTGCATCTTTACATTCAATTATATATCTTAAGATTCAATATATTTGTGTGCTAAGATATTGTAATCCATAAGGAAAAAGGAGGACAATTAAGCTTGCATTAGATCCAATCATCTCCCTTGAGTTAGTAGAGAATTATTTCATTAATTATATTCTCTATTAACTTTAATTTTAGATTTAATAGATATTCAGAATATATTCAAATATCGCATATTTGTATGGAATATTCATCTTTCTTTAACATTGAATAATTTAAAGAATAATTGAACTATACAGGTTTTGTATATGATGTCCTAGATAAGTATGAAATGCATTAATCTGGTTTGAGAAAACTTTGTCAATAGATCCAAATAATGTTCAAGCATTGAAATTGAAAGGAGATTCATTGCTGGAACTAGAAAGATACAATGAAACAATAAAGACTCTTTATGCAGCATTAAAAGTAGATCCAAATAATAAAAAAGTATTAGAATTACTTCAAAAAACAATGAATCTTGAAACAAAACAATAAATGGTAAAATTTTTTAATCTACAGTATGAGATATTCCGATTATCATAAAAAATTAATTAATTATTCTCATAAAGATCAGAAGTAATTTGATTTATTATATTCTTTATATTTGGATTATTGTCTTTTCTTTGTTCTTTTGGAATATCAAGAACGTATTCTTTTTTTATACCATATATTTGGGGAGACATTACAATAACTCTATCTCCTAATAATACAGCCTCATTTATGTTGTGAGTAACAAAAAGTATTGTTTTTCTATGTTTATTATGTAGAGCCAAAAGTTCTTGGTATAGAGATTTTTTTATTGTAATATCTAAAGCTGCAAATGGTTCATCCATAAGTAAAACTTTAGGATTTAACGATAAGGCTCGAGCAAGAGCTACTCTTTGTTTCATTCCTCCTGATAGTTGATGAATATATGAACGAGAATAATCAGACAGACCTACAATTTCAAGATAATGCATTACTATTTCCTCACGTTGTTCTTTTGGAATTTTTCCCATTTTTAATGCAATCTCAATATTTTGATAAGCTGTAAGCCATGGAAAAAGTGCAGATTCTTGAAACATCATTATTCGTTCAGGACTGATATCCTGTACGGGGTTTCCATTAAGTAAAATCTCACCTCCATAAGAATTTTCAAATCCCGCAATTAAATTAAGAAGAGTTGATTTTCCACATCCAGATTTTCCTAATATTGTAACAATTTCTCCTTCTAAAATTTGAATATTAATGTTTTCAAGTACAGTATGTGTTCTCTCAGTATGAGGTTGTAAATATTGTTTAGAAACATTCTTTAGATCAAGAGAAACTTTACGATCAATATACTCATTTTGAATATACATCTATACTATCTATAAGAGGATTAATATTTAATGGATTTTAAATATGCTTAATAGTAAAAGTATATGTATTATATGCACATAATATTATAAATACAATAACTTTTTTGAAAATAAAAAAATACAATAAATTAACCTAATATTTCTAGTCACTTATTGGAAAAAGCATCATAGAAATTGTAAATAAAGCGTATTTAAGAAAATTATTATATCTAGATTAATTATCAATCGTATGGATAAAGAATTTAGATCCAACAATAAAAATAGAAATAGAATAATATATGTTATTATAGGAACAATACTTGTCCTTTCTATATCCCAGCAACTACAACCGCTATTTGCTCAAACGGAAGAAAAAAAAGAATTGAAAATTGGATATTTTCCAAACATAAATCATGCACAAGCTGTTATTGGAATAGGAAATGGTGACTTTCAAAAAGTATTAGGTGAGAATGTAACAATAAAACCTTTTATATTTAATGCAGGCCCTTCAGCTATAGAAGCACTATTTGCTAAACAAATTGATGCTTCTTATATAGGTCCAAATCCCGCCATTAATGGTTATGTGACATCAGATGGTAAAGATGTAAGAGTTGTATCCGGTGCTACTAGTGGAGGAGCAGTATTTGTTGTAAGGGCAGACACAGGCATAAATTCTACAGCAGATTTTGCAAATAAGAAATTTGCATCACCACAATTAGGAAATACTCAAGATGTAGCTTTAAGAAGTTATCTGTTAGATAATGGGTACAAGACATTAGAAAATAAAGGTAATGTAGAAGTTTTACCTGCAAAGAATGCTGATATATTGACACTATTTCTAAAAAAAGACATTGATGGTGCATGGGTGCCTGAACCATGGGGTGAACGACTGATAAAAGAAGCTAATGGAAAATTATTCTTGGATGAACGTGATTTATGGCCTGATGGAAAATTTGTGACAGGTTTAATTGTTGTAAGAACAGACTATTTGCAAAATAATCCTGATGTTATTGAAAAATTACTTAAAGCTAATGTAGAAGAAACAGAATGGATAAACAACAACAAAGAAGAAGCTATCAAGGCTTTTAATACTGAATTGAAAAAGTTAACTAGTCAAACTATACCAGAAGATATATTAAGAGAGGCCTTGACAAGACTAGAGTTTACTTATGATCCAATACAACAGTCACTTTATAAGTCTGCCGAGGATGCTTTTAATGTAGGATTTCTTGGAAAATCAAAGCCTGATCTATCTAATATATTTGATTTAAATATTCTA
>JANWKP010000167.1 GCA_025451315.1 Nitrososphaerales archaeon
AATATCTGTATTAACCTATCATACCAAAATAATGCTCCAGCAAGAAGAATATAAGAAAGATTATAAAATAAGTCCCAAATCCATGCATACTCTATAATAATATTTATTCCTGAATTAAAAGTGAAAATATATCCTAATAACCATAAACTATCGGCATAAGAAGGATATGGTATATCATTTCTCATAACACTTTGATAGTATGTATATAAAATTTCTGCGCAAAACCAAAATAATATTGCAATAAACAGTGATACATATTTTTTCCCTTTGCTTTTACGCTTTCTCTCTCTTATTATGAGTATGAGTGCAAATATAAATGACAATCCTGCACTAATATCGATGACCCAGTTACTAAACATAAACCGTATTTCAGGATTATAGGTAGACGTTAAAAGATAAACTAGAATTGATGAAATAATTGATGATATAATTAATGCCAATAGTAATAATTTTAAATCATTAATGGAAATCTGCATTCTATATGACAGTCTTCTCAATATAATATTATTCTAACTTTAATATCAACATAAATAGGTTAATAATATTGATTTTATCTTTTATAAAATTAATCTTCTTATTTGATTGCTATACTAATAATAGGAGAAATTTGCAAATATGGAAAATGTGCAATAGAGAATAAATTGTTAAATGCAAAAGCATACCTCTTGATTTTTTATTTATTGTATCCTGGAGATGAAACCTTTCTTTTTTATCTCTTTATGATTCTTAATTTAATAATTTATATTTAGACAAGTATAAAAAAAGGATTCTCTTCTATAAAAAAAATAATGTTATTATTCCTTATTATTTATATTATCGTATTATAGTACTGTTTCTTTAGTAAATAGTATTTCATGATTACCTGGTGTTATGTCTTCCCATACAACATAGATATAGTTATTAGATATTGCAATTTGAGGACATTCTGAAATACCTGTATTGTTACTTAGATTCACTATTTTAGTTGACTGAAAATCGTTTTTGATATTAGCTAAAAATATATCTTGGTTTTCTTTTGAAATTACATCTTGCCATACTATATAAGAGCGGTCATCATAGGCGATTTCAACATTAGTAGGGTTAGAAATTTTATTGGAATAGTTTTTATTTTCAGACTTGGTAATTTGAATTGTAGATGGGTTGGTGAAACTAATACCATTATCATGGCTTTTAACAAAATATATGTCATTGATATTTTTCGAATGTAATCCACCCCAAACCACTACTACCTCATCTTTAGATACTGATATTTGTGATTCTCCAAAATTATTATGAACTATTCTAGTTATATTTTCAAAAGTTTTTCCTTTATTTGAACTTGTTATAAAAAATAATCCATTATTTTTAATATCTTTAGAGGAGCCATTATTTTCGCTATTCCAAACAATGTATACATAATCTTGATATGAGTTGACTTTTGGATAAGCATCATTGGTATTGGCTGCTAATTCGATTGTATCATTAAATGTATTTCCACTATCATTTGAGCTCTTAAAAGTAATACTACTATTTTTAATATTATTTTGATCAATATCTTGCCATACTACATATACGTTTTCATTAAATGCAGAAATTTCTACATTATTTGAATTTTTAGAGGTATTGCTAAGATTTATTACTTTGCTAAATTCTGTGCCATCATCTATACTTTTTGTAAACATTATTTCTGTATTATTAGAATGCGTGTTATCTGCCCAGACAATAAATATACCGTTATTAGATATTGCAATTTGAGGATGTTCTGAAAAGCCAGTATTATTACTTAAATTTATCGGTTTACTGAATGTATTTCCATTATCCTTACTCTTTTTGAAATAAATATCGTAATTATTTTCTTTTGATTTATCATTAACAGACTCTTGCCATACTAAGTAAACATTATTATCAATTGCCGCTATTTGCGCATATACAGAATCGAGAGTGTTGTTTGTAATATTAGTCACGTTTGCAAAGTAGAAATCAGAGTTAAATGGAATATCAATATTATTTTGAATTTTAGAAAAATTATTCAAAGTTGACTTTTTTTCACCAATTTCATCGTTTGCAAAAATTTCATAAAAATAAAATAAAGAACTTATAATAATAGTGAAAAAAATCAATTTCGGTTTGCATTTATTAATTAGAGAAAGAAATTTAAAATTTGTATTTTGAATTATCATATTATTATAAGTATAGAATTTTAATCTATTTCAATATTTGTGAAATCCAGTCATTAAAACAATCTATTATTAATCAAGTCAAAAAATAAACCTTGATCGGGATTATTGTTTTTATCAATTATTGTCGTAGTTGTGTCATCAACAAATCCATTTGTTTTTATTTTCCCAATATTTTCGCTTAGCTTTTGTTGAGAGAATGAGGTACTATTGACGTTGGTATTGTTATCTTTTATATTTTCACAATCATTTTCAGGAGCTGAATCTTGTTGTGTAACATCAAAATCTGTTACCATATCAGGGCCTGTTCCACAGATGAAAATATCTTTATTAGGTCCACCAGTAAGTGTATCGTTTCCAGGACCTCCATTTAGTGTATCGTTCCCTCTATCACCAAATAGCATATCATTTCCTTCTCCACCTTGTATATGATCATTCTCACTTCCGCCTCGTAACCAATCTCTTCCTTCATTTCCATAAATTGCATCATCTCCATCACCTCCACTTATGTCATCACCTGCCTCTCTGCCACCTATTGTATCATTTCCCTGCAATCCTTTGAGAGTGTCTTGATTTATTGTACCGGTAATACTATCCGCATTTTCAGTACCATTTATCTCATCAGCCCATACCGTATTAATGATATTATATTTATTGTCAGCAAAATGAGTTCCAAGAACTAATACAAACAATAATCCTAGTACACAAAATAGAGAGAGAGTTATGCTAGTTGCATTATATATTTTGTACCGCATATCATTAAAATTTAGAATTTCTGTATTGATTCTTAACATTTTTCTTGTATGGTAAAATGAGATTGTAAACTAATAGGGTTATTGAAAGATTCTTACTTAATATTATATCAAAGCCTTTTTCTTTCACTTTTTCTACAATGGCCTGTCTAAGCTCTGGTAATCCTTCAGGTGCAGTATAGTAGTTTCATTGTTTTGAACTGCTTTAATCAAGGCATTTTAATGTGGTCCGGAGTGGGAAAGTTATACTGTACTGGTTCTCCGATATTGAGATAAATTACATTCTTGCCATTCTTCTTTTCATATTCTCTAGCATGAGTAATGATATCTCTAATAGCATATTCCACCAGCTGTCCTCTCAGAAACTTTCAATTGAGTATCTACTTATTATGAATTACCTACATAAAGTATTCTCTATACCAGTTAACATGTAGTAATCCATTAAATATTATATCTTGTAATTTTGCAACTAATATTCAGTGGAAAATCATAGCCGGGTAGAATGTAGCCTGCCCCAAAATCCTTTATTTATACTCAACAATTAGGACTTATTTCTAGAAATTGCCTATCATAAGGAAAAAAAAACTAAAGAAAAAGAAGTGTAAAGTTAGATACAAACAATGGATTTCGGTTGTATAAACTATATTTTTTTACTAAATATTTCAAAATATGGTAAAATGATGTCGATACCGTCAAGATATAATCAACTTTTGAATGTAATTTTATCATATATAAAAAATTATTAAATTATTAATATTTAATACCGGCACATTCCTCCGTCTTTTTTTCCTGATTCTTAATTGGTCCGTTAATTCAAGAAATCTGTTTATTATACAGTAAATTTTACCAATCTATGTTTTATTTTCTTTAGTTTGTCTATTTCTATTAAATCTGAATGCTGATTGTCTCCATTTAATATAACGTAAAGCATTGGTCTTTGTCGAAGCAGACTTGTCTATTATATCAGATGCTGAATGAGGAATAATAGTTATTTTTTCAAGTGAGGGTATTTTCGCTCGAATTGCCATTTCCATACCTAGCGATAACATTTCTATATCTGAGAGTGGTTCATCACCACTTAATTCTATATGGATCTCTGCCTGGTCAACCATCCCTGAAGACCTAAGTAATACGTTTTTAACTTCTACAGTTTCTTCACTGAACTGTTCAGAAATTATTTTTTTTATCAAATCTGTTAAATCAGGATTTTGCCATGAATCTACAAGTATAAGAGATGATCTCTTTAATGATATATAAGATACAGAGAATATGTATCCTGCAATTATCATTCCTCCTATTGCATCCATTTGTAGAAATCCAAACTGAGTTGCTACAAGAATACTAAAGAAACCTATTACAGAGGCAGAACCATCTTTTATTGAATTTCTAGCATCTGTTTTAAGTGAAAGAAGTTTGTATTTATTGGCAATTTTTCGCATTTGAAATGCTCGGTGTAATGATAATGCACTAGCACCAGCCAACACAATCATTACCAAGATTGGTTGTTTAATCTCGTGAGGATGCATTAACGATTGATACGAATTATAAAAAATTACCATCCCTATTGCAACCATCCCTATAGCAGCCATTAAGGCGGCAAAACTTTCTACCTTATGATATCCAAAATGGAATTTTTTGTCAGCAGGTTTATGAGCTATTCTAAGTCCAAGGAGCACAATAAATGATATCATCGCATCTGAGACAGAATCGATTCCGTCAGCAGTTGCTACAACACTACCGCTTAAGTACCCCGTTACTATCTCAACGACTCCAATTGCTAATAGGGTAACTACAGAGATTTTTGCTATCCTTTTACCTGCGGTAATTCCTTCTCTAACTAAAGTAGATGAGGAATTCAATGAATTTTTATTTTGTATTAATGATTTTTCGATTTCATTTGAAGATTGCTGCGTTGATGTAGTATGAGTAACATCATAGGCAGTATCATCATGAGGTTCTTTTGATGATTCATGCAACTTTAGAATTTAATTTATAGTATCAGTGGCGATATTTAAAGTAGATCTTCCACTTCTCTACCAACAATAGTGTTAGTACCTAGAATGACTACTATCCATTATAGTTTCATTAGTCGAGGTTAACTTGAATACTTCCATTGTTAAAAAAATGAAAAAACCTAATACTATAAGCCATACAATACATGTTGTCTCAATCAAGCATACGTGGTAATCAAGATATTATAACTGCATGTTTCTGTACATATTTTAGTTGAATAAACAAGCAATACAAACAGGGATAACCTCATAATATTACAATTGAAAAAAGTATATTGTAAAGCCTACTAATTTAGGTTTTGTTGAAGAATCATCAGGTGTTTAATTCAGTTGTTGGAAATCAGTTGATAATTTGAAAAGTGGGTGTTATTGATTTGCCTACAGTAACACCCACTACAAAGATGATGGTTGTCGCAAACAGATATGATGGTGCATTATGACAGTAGAAGGTAGAATAAAAGATTGTTGATTTTTGGGTGTTAGAGGCTACTCTAACACCCGTTAATCATCATATTTATTCTTGAGCGTGATATTAAAATTTATCAAGTAAAAACAGCTAATGTAATAGATCGATTGTAAAGATAATTAAATAGAAATTGGGTAATCTAAGGAGTTATTAGATTATTTATTGTTGTATTCATTATCAGTTTTTTATTATTTTAAACTCATCCGCAATTTTTTGTTTCTTTCCATTCTCAATAAATTGGCCTATAAGAGGGGTTTGATCACTTTCTATTTGAATATTAAGTATTCCAAATTCACCAGCGATTCCTTCAACAGAAAAATCTTTTAACGAAGAGAGTTGCATAGTATGAGCTCCTCCTGTTCCTACAGTCAAAAAGATAGTTCCCTTTGGATTTTTATATAGATTAGGATTATTATCTTGTACTATTGGTTCATCCTCATCATCATTGTTAAAAGTAATTGGATATGTTCTTTCATAGACATGTAGATGACCTTGTAAAGCCAAATCGACTTTATATTTATCAAAAAGAGGATGATATGTTTCTCTAAAATCTTTTTCCTCTTCAAGACCACCACCAGATCCATACATGTACTGATGATAAAACACTATAATCCAGTCTATAAATGGATCTTTAGAATATTTTTCAAGATCTTGTTTTGCAAATGCATGCTGTTCAGAGTCTTCATCATAAGATGTTTCTGTTGATAATGCTAAAAAGTGAACATTTTTTTGATTAAAAGAATAGTATTGGTTTTCTAAACCAAAGTAATTCATATAGTCTTTTCGTAATTTGGAAGAATCAACTTCATGATTTCCTATCACTATTTTGGTTTTTTCTGCAATAGGTTCTATCAACTCTAACCAGCATTTAGCTTTACCATTATATGAGAGATCTCCAAGAGCTAAAACAAATTCTGGATCTTGTTTGATAATATTATCTACTGTATCTTCTGTCTCAGATGTACAATCCCAGTCTCCAACGGCTACGATATTAAAAATTGATTTTCCCTTGTTATTTTCAGATTCTTCGTCGTCGTCAGTTTCTTTAGAATCGGTATTGGTGGTTTGGTCTTGTTTTTTTACTTTATCTTTATTATCAGTAGTTTCAATTGCATAAGAATTTTTTAAAAAATTTTGACCAATAAAATTATAGCCCTTATTATTACTATTATCTCCTTTTCCAAAAAGATTATCATTAAATAATATAATATAAAATAATAGAGCAAAAACAAGTAAATAAACTAAATTATAATTACGAAATTTCA
>JANWKP010000168.1 GCA_025451315.1 Nitrososphaerales archaeon
GTGAAAAAAGAAAATTGAGAAATTAAATACACTTAATCATATCATTTGGAGATATTTTTATTACTTCTGTTCAATACTTTATATGAAATAATATTCGAATATTATTGTAAATATTATAATACCAGTGTAGAAATTATCTAATGATAGTTTAATAAACCATTGAATAATGTATTATATAATCCATTCATGATATAAATAATAAATGGATCTCATTTTAATAAATAATTATTGTTACATTTCTCTAATAGTTTATTCTCGCAATTTACGATCTTATTTTTACAATCATCTTTTTAAAAATATAATGATCAATTATGATAATAGTAGTATTAGTTGTTAATACAATTGCATTAACAATAGTATTAATAGAAGCATGTAAAAAAATAAAAATAAAATCAGGATCTTGTAATAGTTGTGATTGCAATGATGATGATGAACAAAATAATAATTTAATCTCGCTAAAATAAGATATCTTCTTAATAACTTTTTTTTTAATTATTATTTATTTCCTTTATTATTATAATTAATTATACAACTTTTGGTTAATTTGTTACTAATTGAATAATACGCCCAAATTAAAAGCATTATAGAAACTAATCTAAGAGGTATCTGATAATTGGCTAAGAAAGTTAATGCAGATACACCTATTCCACCTAATGTCGTAACAAGCAATAGTCCAATTGAAGAACAACTGGCACAAGCACTGGAAATCACGCTTATACTCGACCATGAAAAAAGTGAAGTAAAATTTCTTCTTTGTTTTGAATATTTGAAAACATATACATTCATGCTAATTATTATGCCTAAAAGAATAGCCGTTACATTTGAAATAACAAAACTTACAATTGCATCATCTGGAAGATAAAAAATTAGGATTGGTGAAAAGAATAACAATTGGTCAAAGATATTAAAGAGAATCCAGAATACAGATGCTACTATTCCCGCTATTAAAACATACAACCATTTTGAAAAAACCATTTTGAAAGAAAGAATGAGAGAATTCTTTCTATCAGTTATTGATGATGGCTTTACCTTTTTATCTCTCATTTATAGGTTAATTTCCCGTTAATTTCTTATCAATTATTACCTGAAGTGATGGGAATGGATATGCTCCCACTAATACTTCTTGGTTGGTCCCGTTACTATTTTCAATTATTAAAGTAGGTGTTCCCTGATAGCCTGATCCAAATGCAAATTTAGTATCATTTTCAACTAAAGATTTGTATTTTTGATTGTCAAGACAGGAATTAAATTTTTGTTTATCTATTCCAGGTATTTCAGTAGAAAATTTTTTCAAATTGTCAACACTAACCCAACCAGAATTTTCTTCTCCTTGATTCAAATAAAGTTTATTATAAAAGTTCCAAAATTTTCCTTGATCATTTGCACATTGAGAATCAAGGTCAGCATTAAATGAGTCAGAACCATGAGTCACAAAATGCTTGAACACAAAGTTTACTTTACCTGTTTGAAAGTAAGTTGAATTAAGCAACGGTTCGGTTTGTTTTGCGAATCTACCACAAAAATGACATTGAAAGTCACCAAATTCTACTAAGGTAATTGGAGCAGAAAGATTTCCATAAACTGGAGAGCCTATATTTGTAAGACCTGTTATCGAAAGATCACTAACTTGTAAATTGTTAAATACTTTTACTGCCGAATTTGAATGAGCAGGTGAAAAACCATTTTCCACATTCATATTCTTTTCCATTGCGTGTTCTTCTTCTGTCTCATGCTGTTCAGTTTCAATACCAAATGCTAAAAAACTCGACCCTATTTTTTCTAATAGAGGAGAGTCATAATAAACTAATGAAAATACCAGTATTGCTGCAGTCATTATGTATAGAGTAAAAAATCTCATTATCATTAATCATACATAGATTTTAAAACTATATTAATTCAGCATTAAATAAGTTATGATTGATCATAACTTTGTTATGATTGCAGTTTTATATCTGATTAGAATTATTAATAATATAAAATGTCTGGTAAAAAAGAAAATTTCGAGAATTCTAATGATGTTTATAATAATTCTCACCAGTCCTTAATACTTACTACTAAATTTGGTATTACATCTGCAAAATTAATTCATTCAGTTGAAAAGAATCTATATGTTGTTATGGCTATAATTGTGGCAATCACTGTCTTATCGATACTTAATATTAGTGGTATTTTGGACTATCTTTATGCAGAAGAAGTTGACTATCATGTAGATGTCCTTCTCTCAATTATACTTGTATTAGTTTTAGTCCCATTGATTAGTTTGGTTATAAAATCAAGAAAAGTGCTAGATAAGTGGAATGATATGTTCGAGAAAAACACTATAACAACATCAATGAAAATTATAATGGCGGACAGAAGTAAGGAAGAAGCCTTGAAGGCAGTAATATTATCGATTGGACAAATAACGGAACCTTTTAGGGAATACAAAGAATCAACAAAATCTGATTTAACAGAATTCTTTGATGTGTCACTTGACAAAAATACCATAGTAGATGTTGCACTAATTCCTGAAAAACTTCCTTCTAAAAGTAGTCTTAAGAAGGTCTTAGATGAATTCGGAATAATATTAATCAAAATAATTGATGGAACAATAGATAAAAAAACTGTTGAATATCTTGTAAAATCTTTAGGCACATATGTATCTAATACACAACAAAATATTGGATTAGTAATTTTAATTGGAGAAGAAATATCAGAGGAAGCATATTTATTTATAAATCAAATTAACAAAAATAAAAGAGTCAAAATAGACCAAGTTATTCTAATGAGTAAACCATCTCTGAATTCACACGAACAATTTCCAACTAATTTTATATAATATATGACTTTTATTTAGTAGTATCATCCAAATCTGAAATATTTCTTGCATATTCTAGATAATGTTTTATCCAACTCGAATATGCCTCTTTTCCTTTTTCAGTTATTTGGTAAAATGTTAAATTAGAAGGTGTGTTTAATTTTTTTATATATCCATTATTTTCTAGTAATGAAATTATAAGATTTACTCTATCTGGTCTCTGTTTCTTTATGAGAGGTGTATTATTAATAATATTATATTTTGATACTGGTATATTTTGAGAATTAAGATATAGATATTCTAAAATTGAGAGGCTTGTAAACTCTGATGAAAATCTCTTTTTCTTAAAATGCATTCTATTTATTATCCTCTCTCTTTTGTCGATTCAATAAAACAATATCAGATGTTACATATAGAATTTATTGTAATTATATTATTGATAAAGTATAGTTAACATTCAAAATTAATTTGAGTTGTGAAAACCTTACCAACAACAACATCATTTCAAAGAATCATGCAATCATCTATATCACAAAAACAATTAGCACCTTTCAAAATAATAACTTTACATATTTCAAGGATATAAAAATTATTAATTATGAAACATAAATTAGTAGAATAGTTTAGACTTATCTTGGAGCATAAAATATTACCACAGCCCCAATTACAGCAACAACTGATCCTATTACTTCGTATCTATCTGGCTTTTTCTTATCTACTATTCTACCCCATACTATTGAAGAAATAATGAATATTCCACCATATGCAGCATAGACTCTCCCAAACTGGGCTGGCTGAAGGGTGGGTATTATACCATAGACAAACAGAATAATCGCACCGAGTAAGGCTAATGCAATTGTTTTCTTTTCTCTTATCCAAAGCCAAACTAAATACCCCCCACCTATCTCTAGGAGGGCTGCTACAAAGAATAAAGGTCCCGCTAAGACTGGATCTACTGTTTCGATTGCCATACCGTTTTTTCCTCGTCTTTTCTAGGCATATAGTAGATTATACTAACACCAATGATCGCTATTATAGTGCCAATAATGTCATAGATATCAGGTGCAATTCCTTCAAATATCCATCCCCACAACACAGACATGATTATGAAAATTCCGCCATATGCAGCATAAATCCTGTGAAAATGTGATGGTTGAAAAGTCGGAACAATTGCATAAAGAAATAATACGAATCCTCCTAATGCTCCAATGATCCAACTCATATCTTCCCTTAACCAGAGCCAAACTAGGTAACCTCCTCCTATTTCACATACTCCGGCAAGAAAAAAGAAAAATAAAGTTATTAAAATTTTATTTATTTTAGCCATCAAACTCTTCTATATCTTTTATTATTAAATATTAATCTAAATATTAGCAGAAAGTAATTTGAGATAACACATTTTTTAAACTTTTGTAATGAATTGAAAATCTTTAATTTGAGATTAAGTAAATTTAATTGCATATTTTCTTTATCTCAGATATTATTCAGTAAATTCCAAATACTATTCAGTATTATACAATATATGCAAATATCTGTTCTATTATCTGATTATGATGGAACGTTATTTCCTACCACGTTAAATCCCAATAACATTCCCAGAAATGAAAGATTTGATAATAATAATAATAATAATAATTGTAGTAAAACTTTAGAGTTGGAGAGAGTTTTATGGGAAATATCAAATAAAATAACTATTGGTATAATTTCTACAAAGGATTATAATTTTCTCCATTATAGAACCAGATTTGCACATATAATTTCCTGTATTATGAGTATTGAAACCATCTTTATAAAACATATTGAATCAGATGTATGTTATAAACACAATTGTGTTAAGCAATCCATACTAAATGTAGATTCTGAAATTTTGCACAAGAATTCCCAACAACTTCAATTTATAATTGATAAGATATCTTCAAAATTCGAGGATTTATCCATTGATAGAAAATTAACTTTTAAAAATAATTTATTAGCAGGTGTTACTATAGATTGGCGTCATCTTGATGATTGGAATTTAATAAAGAATGAAGTTGAACCATATATCTTGAACATAGTAAATAATGAAATTAATAATAATAACTCTAAATATTCAGTATATACCCAGAAGTATTCTACTCATCCCTTTATAGATATCTATTCTACAATTTGCTCGAAAGAAACTGCATATGATAATATTTATAATATTGTTAATGAGTCACAGATTAATAGATTAGAGAATAAAAATATCATATACTTAGGTGATTCAGAAAATGATAATCCTGCTTTTAGAAAAGCAGATATTTCAATAGGTATTAAATCAGATGAAAGGTTAAATCCAAAACTTGATTGTCAATATTTAATTAATTTTAATCAATTGCCAAATTTTTTACTAAAACTTTTAAATAATGATTTTGTGTTTTCTGAAAAAATTTTATAGATAATATCAATGTTCTTAAATAACATCTACTTCATGTATAGTTACAAGACCATTATCGTCAACCATCATCTTCAAGTCAGGTAATAAAGGTTCTAACTTTGATTTTTCATCAATAACTTCTATTATCATTGGCATGTTCATTGTTATTCCTTCTATTGTAAGCGTAGATCTTCTTCTTTTACCAAAACCATCTACACCAGTCCATACTGTAGCACCTGATATTTTATTTTTTATAAAATAATCAATTATTAATTTATTTAGACGTTTATGATTGAATTCATCATTTCTTTTAATTCGTATAGTCAAACATAGCATCTTCATTCTCATAGTATGTTAATTACCTCAGCCATTATTTTTTATAATAAAATTATTAATAACTTTATACAAAAAAAGATGCTAAAACTCTTCCACCTATGACACTAAGAATTGACAAACCAACATTTGCAAATATGGTTATTATACCTAATACAAATTGTTTGTTATCTAGTAAATTATTTACTTCAAGTGCAAATGATGACATAGTTGTTAAGGAGCCACAAAAACCGATAGCAAAAAAGAAAGAATATCTTGGATCAAGGTTCCACGATAGAGATAATACCGAAAATATTCCTAAAATAAAACTTCCAATTATATTTACTATTAAGACGTTTAATGGAAGACCTCCTACTAAAAATGGGGATTCGACTATTTTATATCTTAAAAAAGCACCACAAACAGCGCCAATACCTAGAAGAATATATTCAAAACCTTTCATTTTGAAAATTGTGTTAATTAAAGAGATTATGAATGTTATTATAATAATGGAATTGGACTATTCCAGAATCTGAATTATATCCTGTGTAATAACTAGGTTATAATTGCTAATGTAATATAGGCTATTGGGTTAACGGAACAAATTAATTCCTTGATAAACTCTCTTTATTATTAATTTTATAAAATTTATTTCTCAATAACAATGCTACTATCGAAGTTCCAATAAATGGTGCTGTAAGATATAACCATAAATCTATATAATAACCAGACACAATAGCAGGGGCTAAAGAACGAGCAGGATTCATTGAAGCACCAGAGATTAAACCAAACAAAAAGATATCTAAACCGACTATACCACCAATTGCTATTCCACTAAATTTTTTTAATCCTTTTGTATATACCACTATTAGTATTACTAGCATAAGCAAAGCCGATGCAAATATTTCTATTCCAATAATAACATAAATTGGAAAGCCAGCATAATTAGGAGCATTAGCACCTAAATTCACTTCATGACCAAGAGTAAAATATATGAAAATACTTGCTAATATACCACCTATGATTTCTGCTAAAAGGTAAATCATGAGTAATCCTCTTTTTCCTTCTAGATGATTTGTAATTAAAAATCCTATAGTAACTGCAGGATTGAAATGTGCCATTGATATTTTCCCAAAGAGATAAACTCCTATTGCAACAGCAATAGCAGGAGCAACTGCTATAAAAGGAAGTCCTAATGCTCCATTCATTTTAGCATCCAATACAACAGAACCGGTAGCAAATACTATTATTATAAAAGTTCCTACAAGTTCTGCAAAAAAGATTTTTGTATTTTTATATAGTTTATCTTTCAGTAGTAATTGTAATTTCTGCAACAAGGTCCTTTATCCTTTGTTCTATCTCATCTCTTATCTCTCTCACTTTTTCAATTGATTGTCCTTTTGGATCTTCCAAACCCCACTCTATAACCTTTGGTAGCCACATTGTAGGACAAAAGTTTTTGTCCATACAACCCATATTTACTACCTTCTCACTATCTCGAATCATTTCATCAGTTAACTCTTTAGATTTTTGTTTACTGATATCTATTCCAATTTCTTTCATTGCTTCAACTACTATTGGATTGAGTTGGTAGACAGGTTTTGTTCCTGCACTCAAGGTTTTAAATCCATTAGGAGCATATTTTTTGAAAAATCCTTCTGCCATTTGGCTTCTTCCTGCATTTTCAACACATACAAAGAGAATTGTTTTAGCATCTTTGTTGCTGCTACTACTTGTTTTAAATTTTCCAAAAAATTTCATGATTGTATCAGACCTAATTTGTTATTGCTTTAACTATTATACTAACGATTTTGCGACCGTCATTAAAATGGTTTTCATCCATGTAGGTTTTTTCATTTAATATCTCGATGTTTTGGAATCCTGCATCTTTTATGCTTTGTAAATAATTTTCTTTTGTTAACGCACCATCTATACAACTACACCAGTCATTAGTGTTAATACCATCTTTACCAATTTCTTTAGTTGTTATTAGATCAGATATTATCATTCTTGCTGTTCCATTTTTTTTCAATATACGATAAATTTCTTTAAAGGTATTTGTCTTATTAGAGGTCAAATTAATAACACAATTACTTATTACAACTTCTACCGAATTATCTTCAATTGGGATTTTCTCTTCTATATCTCCTTTCTTAAATTCTACATTTTCATATTTATTAGCAATTGATACTTTTCTTGCTTTTTCTAACATTTCATCAGTCATATCAATTCCTATAACTTTGCCTTCTTTACCTACCAGTTTAGATGCCAAGAATGCGTCAATTCCAGCACCCGAACCCAAGTCAACTAAAGTTTCACCTTTTTTCAAATCTGCAAAGTTCAATGGTGCCCCACATCCCAATCCAAGAACTGATTCGTCAGGAATGGATTTCAATTCAATATCATTATATCCAATAATAGATGATACTTGTTTTTTAGAAATATTATTTGTCTCAGAACAGCATGCTTCTTGTGGGCTACAACAGAAATCAATATTCTCATCTAAAGCAATTCTTCCGTAATTTTCTTTTATTTTTTCTTTTAATAGTTCTTTTTGCATTCTGTATAGTGTTTACAAAGGAAACTATTTAAATTATCAAGATGACTATATTACACATAGTGTAATGAAGGAAACAAAGAGACAACAAGTAAACAAATTACCAGTTTATAATGATAATTGCAATTTCGAAGGATATGATTCTCAAAAACTAATGTTACAGACAGCAAAACTTCGAAATTTGGTGACAAAAAGAGGAACATTTGAAATGCTAATTCCTTTATGTTGCACAACCAATCCTGTAAGATATAAACAATTCAGAGAATTGATGAAAGGTATTAGTAGTAAAACTCTTGCTCGCAGACTAAAAGAACTTGAGAAAGATGGCATACTAGAAAGGCAAGCATATAATGAAATTCCACCGAGGGTCGAATATAAAATGACTAAGAAAGGTCAAGAACTAGTAGAATCTATATTAAATTTAATTCAATGGATGATAAAATGGTCTTAGATAATTTGTGATAAAATATATTGAATTCATTTCATTCTCTTGATAGTCTCCATACTTATTATAAAGTGATAATAGAAATATACTGTTATAAAGTGTTTTAGCCATTATGAAGTCACAGGAAAAGCAGTATTACTAATTTCCAACCAAAGTCAACAATTTTTTTAAAAGAGAAAATCAAAAATATAATTAAAGCAGTATTTTACAATTTTTTATCTCTTAAACATAGAAAGGCAAACATTTGAGTATATAATATTTAACGATAAACGATACATCTTTTTATATCTCCATGTTTTTTGACAATTTAATGAATATCAATTCTAATAATAGAAATAACGCTAGATACTTGATCCTTTTATTTATGGTATCTGTATTTGGTGCAATAGTTTTTCTTGCTAGTAATGAAGAGATACAACAATCGGTATTTGCAAATCCTCAAGTTACAATGAAAGATCAGATGAATAACATGATGGGAATGCAAAATCAGAATATGATGATGAATCCAAACCAGATGCAACAAATGAATAAGACTGGAATGATGATGGGGATGGGACCAATGATGATGATGGGAGGACAACAATGGCCTATGATGGGGATGGGACAAGGTATGACAATGCCCTGTATGATGATGACACCGATGATGATGGGAAATCAGACTATGATGGGCATGATGCCTTGTATGATGATGAATCCAGGAATGATGGGAATGGGACCAATGATGATGATGGACCCAAGCCAGATGCAGGCAATGATGAAACAGCAGATGAATAAGACGGGGATGATGATGGGAAAGACTAATAAATAAAATTCTTCTCTATTTTTTTTAATTTTTAATTATCTTTGATAACTCCATGATTACTTTCTCTAAACAACTATTTGCTATTTAAATTAAATTCATATTTTTAATTTCACGTTATCATTTTTAAACACAAATTAAGACCTCATCGAGAGGATAACATTTATTTATTTGGTGCTACTTTATTATTTGTGAGTCCATTTTTAGAATCAATATCACAGCGGAAACCACTGGCCCCATTGAACTCTAAGTTCCAATTCTATATTTAATAGAATTCAAGAAGTAATAAAAATTAATAGAATAATCAAATAATGAACAAAAAAGATAAAATCCCTATTTATTAAACAAAATAAATAGTTTATTTAAAAAATAACATATTATATTGAAAAAATTCAGAATTACATTTTAGCTTTCATATGTAAAAAATGTATATTATTATAATGTAATTTAAAATTCTATCAATTGTCATATATATCTTTAAAACAAAAGAAATCTAATAGATAAAACATATAGAATATTTATACATTAAAAAGTAACATTTCTATTCAAATTATCAATGAAGACAAACTTCACATTGATAAGAAATACAGATAAAAAGATCTTTAGTAAGAAAAAAAGATTATTATGGAAAAAATATTTCTCTCATTATTGTAGATTAAATGGACTCACCATGGAAGGTAGGCGAGAAAGTAGATCCTCAGGTATCATATCACTGGATGGTTGAGTTTTCTTAATTGGATTGAATTCGGCAGTACTCACAACTTCTGGAGTAAATACCTGAATTCTGAAATTACCAGAGTCAACAATATAACAATAAATATAATTAAAATTAGTAAATATATTTCCGTAGGTGGAATTTTAAAATTCTAATAATAAGACGTCAAACATAATGTTTATTTATTTGATTTTTTGCATAATATTATGAGTCCAATTTTAGTACCAATATCACACCAGAAACCTCTGACTCCAAATACGGTTCAATCTTTTAAAATATTGTTTAACCTTTTGTTTATATTTTAACCCTTTATTATACCATATCGTGGGATAGTTAGGAAGTAGTTCCATCGCTTTCTCATAACATTCTATATCTCCTTTGATTTGTAATTCATGTGGAATGCTATCCAATATCCAATCTACAAAAATTCGCATGATTAGTAGACCTTCATACTTAAAAGAAATGATTTTAAAGATTTTAATTAGTTTTCTATATAACTTTCATAGAATTTTTTTATATACTACTCATACTTTATCAGGTTTTTGTTTCAATTTTATATTTGAAAAATAAAGTCTTGATTTGTTAAATATTATTCTATTATCGGTTCTCAGATAA
>JANWKP010000169.1 GCA_025451315.1 Nitrososphaerales archaeon
CTATGTTGCTTCGAAAACTAAGATATGGATTGAAAGAACAGGTATTGAGTTCTTGAAAAAGTCAGAAGACGAAGAAGATAAGAAATGGTATTTCAACTTGGCCAAGGACCACTTTGCTTATGTTGGTGTCCACAGAAAGGCAATAGATGAAATAGAACAATGCAAGAAAGAATTATGGTCCATGATGGCAAATCCTGATACTACAAATGTGGAAAAAGTCCAAATCTAAAAGAACTTCATAATCTGACAAAGACAACTGCGCTTTTTCTCCGAGATTTGCCATTTGTTACTAATTTATCAAAATATTATAATCTAGAGTTGGCTGACCCTAATTACAATAAGAACCGAGAATCTCAAGTTAATCCACCAAGTAACGACATTAATAATAATGAAAAGGAGATTATTGAACAAAAAGTTTCAGAGCGTTTGAAGTAAATAATGTATGAGTCTGCATTATTCAAATCTAAAGAGCAGAATACGACAGTTTCTAATTCTTTTATCTCAGATCATGAAATAACCGATAATGTCAGCGAGGAGATGCAAAAACAACTAAACTGTACTCCTGAAGACATTCTTGAAAGCATAAACAACAAAGACTATCAAGAATCCTTAAGAAAAATTAAGGAGATTAGAGAGGACTGATCTGTCTTTGACAATTTCCAAACTTGTTATTTTAAAAAATATTATATTTATAACATGTTGAAGCCTGTGTATCTTTAGAAAGTGACCAACAGGAGCGAATCCTAACATAAGTATCGCTCCTCGTAACTCCACGACACCTTACTGCAATATGTTATTAAAAAAATGAATTAAGATTCATAAGATGGAGGAGGAATTATTTCTCTAACACTCAAATTTTTAAATTTCCATATAACCTCGTCCGACCTAAATGCTGCAATGGGGCCTGAATTAATTACTACGTAGTCTTTGGGTTTACCACAATCTGCACTATTAAAAATATTATCCGTTGAGCTTGCATACCATTTACCGTTATCAACAAGATTTGTTACCTTTTTCCAAGTATTTTTATTTTCATCATCGATAAAAGATTCCATTTTGACAGCTTTATTTTCATTAATATTATACATTATAACCTTCCATCCAATCCATCTATCCTCTAGTGGATAGTTTGTTACTTTATTAACAGAACCATTTTGATTAGTATATCCACCATCATGCCATATTTCTTTTTTCCATCCTGCTGTTCCATCAGATATTATTCTACCCTTTAATGAGGTTCCTTCACAAGGAGTTTTTTCAGAGTGGTTTCCACCCCGTGCATACCATTGTAATACACCAACTTCATCAGATTGTATTGATTTGATATTGAAATATCCTGTAATCTCTACATCTCTCCATTCGTCTTCGCCTTGTAATGTGTTGACTCCCATTATTATATGATATTTTGATCCTCCTTCATCCCTATCATTATCCCCAACTTTTTTAGTTCCTGTCTCCCAAGATCCGTCTGATTGCTTTTCTAGGTTAATATTGCCTGATAAAAAGTGATTATCTTGTTTAGGATCCTCCATATTAACATACCATTCTCTTCCGTCCTGTTTGGTCGGGTACATTTTCTGTACTCCAAATTTATCTTTAGATTCCGAATAAAATTTTGTAGATGCCCAATTCATGTTTTCAAATTCGTCTGTTACTTTAGCTACTACCTTGTGTTCTCCAAAACTGGGATAACCAAATGAAATATTCCAATTAGACCAATCATTTGTTTTTGATGGTTTAGCTAGATGATAAGTACTATTATCTATCTTGACCTCTACCTTTTTTATACTTATGTTTGAAGTTACATTATTATTATTATTGAATACTACCTTTCCTTCGATTGTAACATTTGGCTTTGTATCTATATTTAATACTGCACCCTGTAAAGGAGTCGTAATTTCTATCGATTGAGGACGGATTTGGACATAAGATTTGAGTGCATTATATAATATTACTCTATCAAAGAATTTTAAAAATTTTTCATTATCTATAACATTCTCAGCAAAAATTCCTAGTGATATGACTTTTCCTTTATTATTTTTATTACTATATAATTCATATGCAGCAATTGTACTGCTCTTGTATGTTTCATCACCAGGAAAATGAGCTTTATAATTAAATAATACTTTAGAATTTGGATTGGTAATGTAGTTATCTTTAAAATGAGAGTAATTAAATGGAATATTTTCAAAAATGATGTTAGCAGATATTGGTCTATTAACAAAATTACTACCTACCCAATCTTTGGTTTCATTAAACCACCTTTCTGGATCTGTTTTTATAGCATAATCTCCATTAAATTCCCACGAATGACCTTTGATAAGAGTTATTGAATTTGTTTTGTTATCATATTTTACTTCGCCAATAAAGAGATTACCATCCATGAATATGATTACGCCTCCATTATTAACAAATCTTTGAAAATAATCGTACATTTGCTGAGTAACATATTCTTCATGAAAAAGAATTAGAATATCATATGCATTAACTTGTTCATTAAAAGGGCTAAAGATTCTCCCATTCTGAACATCCGTATCTTTTATATTGGTAAATGTAGCATTAGAAAGAGTATTATTAAGATGTTTGGTTAATTTGGATATAACTTTTTGTGATGCTTTGTCTGGGATTTTGGTTGTAAACATACTTAAATCACTGGAAACTTGAACTTTTTTTGGGATATCATTATACTTATTGTAAAATGAATAAAAGCCATTAACTGCATAGGCTGATTCTGTAAAAGTGTTTTCTACAAATGCTATGTTAGTTTTATTGCAAATTCCATCATCATTATTATTATTATTACTGGAATGATTTATTTTTGAGTTCATAAAAAACGGAATTTGTATGGTAACAGAATTCCAAGCTTGTTCACCGTTATTATCGGTTACTCTTGCTAATATTTTATAGTAACCAGGTTCATCTATTACTAAATCAAATGACCATGCTGACCAGTTTCCTGGCACATCTGGTTTAACTAATTTGTATGGAAATGTGATGTTATCTGTAAGGCTAGAATAAGATATTTCAACCTTTTGTATATTTGTTTTATTATCATTACTTAATGTATCACCAATAACTTTTATTTTGCCTTCAAGATAAGTGAAATTATTGAGTGGATTTTGTATTTTGATTGATAGTGATGTTTGATTATTAATATTATGGATCGCATTTAAATTATCACCACCATCATTTAAACCTCCTGCGAAAAAACTAGAACTGGATGATTGAGAATACACGCTGATAAAATTTTCAAATGTGACCACTTGTAGAAATATCATGATCATTATAAATGCTATTATTATTGGTAGTATAATAAACAAAATACAAAAACTATTATTTATACTCATTCTTATTTCTCCTTATACACTGAGTTGTTGGTTACCGTAATAGTCTTAACCGATAGCTAAAAAATGCCTGAGGTTTTATTTTTATTGACAGATAAGGATCAATTCTTTTCTCCCACTATTGATAAATCATAATCTATTGATGATGATATCTGATGTTTACTATATTATTGGGTGATGAAGGTGCGCATCTTCTATTGTAAATTCTATTTCATTGGCAGTGGTATCATCTGCATCTTTATCTTTTGTGTCATCACTATTGACCGCATTGTGTATGTGCTTTATGAGTTCTTTTGGTATCTCAATGGAAAGATGCAAAAAGCCTGATTGCGGCTGTCCTGTACTTTGGCTTGCCGCCCGAAAATCAACTTGAATTGCGTTAGGATCTTGCCGAAATACCTAAACATTCCTTATTAGAGTATAGTTGTTAGAGAAATCAAATTTTCTGGGATGTGTAGTTTGCTCCCTATTTGAAAAGTCAATGCCGTTTAATTTATAGACTGAAGAAGATCCGAAATAGATATCTCCTGCTGGAGACTTTGCAACTGAGGTTACACTGCTAAATGGGTAAGTGTATGGCTTTATCTTATATTCCTATTATTTTTTCAGTCAACAAAACGGTGTCTGATCAGGTGTTAAATAGTATTTTGTATTCACTATATTGAAGATAATAATATCTTCATTTCAGTAGGGGATAGGTTGGGAATATGCGTGCGTAATTCTTTTAACTTATTCCTACTTTAATAACATGCAGATTTCAATTTTTCTTTACCTATATTTTTTTAGTTTATTGTTGTGAAACATTTAAAATATTATAAACTTGATTGAATAAGACATATAATTTTATGGTAACGGATGAGAAAAAGGATACTGATTAAATTATTGATCAATCCAAATTAGATTACGGGAAGTTAACAGTATGTCTAATAGTCAACATGTAAAATTGAATGGTAAGTAATTTGTCATTAAAAAAGATGATATATTCTATTCATCTTATGTTAATTTCATTATTGAGTCGAGTAATTTTACGGAGTTAAAATCTCAACCCCCAGCCTAGTTTTAATTCTTATTTGACGTAGTATAAATAATGAGTGTAAAGGGAATCTATATCTTTTTAGTTAACTTTAGAGCCCTTTATTCTATCTTTCTTTTTATTGAAAAGAAATTGATAATATTATTCATTAAGTTTAAATAAATTATAATAATTATGTTAATTCATGAATTATAAAAGGATGTCAATGATTGCCATACTCTCCACAGTCTCTGTAAGAGTACCTGTTGATTAGTTATTATATTCAGGCATAGTATATGCATCAAGACATCGTAATGATAAATGCTTTACAGGATTTGAAAAAGACCGGTATGAATTCACTACTTGTTTTGAAGATAAAGAAGTAACTGATTGTATCCAAGATCGATGTAAGACCTGCGAATTTGGTGAACAACCGAAATGCAGCAGTTCGCAGTACGGTCAAGGAGTTTTCAAATAATCCCAATAAAGAATATAACGGTGGAGGAATATTCGAAAAATTTGAGCATATTCCTTTTTCTGAAATACATGACCAGCTATAAAAAAATATTAAACCAGTTGAATATGATATTAATACAAGTGCGTATTTACATCTATCCATAATGAAAAATATGAATACCGCTAATATTATTAACGGTTTGATCTTTGTATCTGTTTTTTCCATTTTTGCGTCTATCTTCTATTTCATAGCTCCGGATCTTGTATTTTCATCCGGCATTGATGATCACGTGATTAATTCTACTGATACACAAACTAAATCCTCTAATGATACAAAAAGAGTAGCTTTGATTCAGAACAAATTTACATATGCTGCCTATCAATATGGATCATTCTATAATTTTTACGCCTTGTATAGTCCGGGCCAGTTTATTAGAACTGATGATGGACTCAATACTACTGTGACGGAAAACCTTGATCTGTTAAAAGACCGACCGATCCCTGACGGCCCATTTCCGTTTTACTCGGATACAACAGATATTGCTGAACCATATATCAGATACTTTTACCTAATCCATGATTTAGCTAAAAGAAACAATACTGTTGTTACAAATCTAACAGATATGGATGTAGATCAAGGTAAAATCTTCCTTGAAGATGGCAAAAATGCTTATGATGTTTTGTTTTTATTCCATAATGAATACATAAGTCAACCCGAATATAACAACCTCAAAAAGTTTGTAACAAATGGTGGTACCATAGTCTTTACTGAAGCTAACATCTTGTATGCAGAGGTAAGTTACAATAAAAGTTCAGATAGCATATCTCTTGTTAATGGTCATAATTGGAAATTTGATGGCAAATCTGCAACAAATGGTACGTCTGAGAGATATCTAGATGAGAATAAAGAATGGATGGGCAGTAATTTCTTGGATATTTCATCTAAGAAGAACGTGTATTTTAGAAACAATCCATTTAACTATAATCACACTGAAGACCAATATATTACTAATCCAAATGCCAAAATATTGATTGATTATCAAGCTTACAACCTTCCAGAAGATTATCAGAATGCCACTGTTGCAACATATATGATGAACTACGGAAAAGGAAAGGTAATAGGCTTGGGGATTTGGGGACACAAATTGGTAGATAATAAGGAATTTGCAAATTATTTAGATAAAGTGATAATACCAATTGCTTATGATTTGGATAAAAACAATAACGGCTCCATAACTTCTGTTCCTCTTGAAAGAATCATATGTGTTAATTACGATCATAAATTCAATACGATAACTGTTAATTGCACTTCGAATTTATCTGAAATATATCAAGTCATAAACAATAGTAATGTGCTGGATAAAGAACCTCAAGGGGTTTGGATTCTTAACGCAAGTATAATAATTAGTCCACCAGCCAGTCTTACAATAAACAATACAGATACCTCATGGTTAAAAATAATAAACAAAGCCGATAGAGAACCTAATTTTATTTCTGTTTATGGGGGTGTAATAATTGACGGTATTAAAATTACATCATGGGATCCATATTCTAATGATACCATCAAGCAAAATGTTAATGGCTCAATTCCAAGGCCGTATATTATATTTACGTATGCCGATGGAAATGTGAATATTTCAAATTCTGAAATAGCATTCTTAGGGTATAATAAATTCCCCTCCAATGGGTTGGTATATGTAGGTGGAGGAAGTAAAAGCCTTTTAGTAAATAATACTATTCATGATATGTGGGATGGATTTTCTTCACGTTCATCTGAATTTATCAAAATAATAAAAAATGAATTCTATAATAATAACAGATCTGGAATAGATATCCAATCAGGAAGTCATGATCTTGATATTATTGGAAACCTCGCGTATAACCATAGTAAATTGGGGATAATTTGTGCAGAAAACTGTTACAACATTTTATTTGACCGTAACGTAGTTCATGATAATGGAATTGCTGGATTGATGTTTTCTCGCAATACCACCAATTCTACAGCAATAAATAATTATGCGTATAATGAAAAAGTAGGAATTTCTATATATTCATCCTCAAATAATACGGCGTATGATAATCTAGTGAAGTCCAGCGATAAAGGCATATTTATAGGAGCGAATTCTTCACACAATCATATTTTAAATAATTCATTAGTAAACGACACGATTGGAATTGACATTAGTAATTTTGCCAAAGATAATGTATTGAAAAATAACATTATATCAAATGTTATTATTAATAGTGATCAAGCACATGAATCAATGAACAAAAAAATAAGTATCTATGGCTGTGAACCTACTGATGTTTATGATTATCTTCATTGTGATCCATTTAAAAACGAATTTGAAGGTAACAGTACCTCTTCTAATAATACTAAAATTGCTGATATAACAAGGGAGCCTTTATATGTCAATGGAAAAAATGGTAAAGCAATAGAGTTTATAGACAAATATAGAGAATATATAGAACTTCCTCAAAGCAGTCTTTATAATTCCTCTGAAATCTCTATCTCTTTTTGGGTGAAGGAACCAGTTAATCATAAACAGGAAAGCCCCTTGGCACATGTTATTTCTCACGTAAGCACAGACGGGAAAAATGGATGGTATTTTGAAAATAATGGCACTAATGATCAGTCTGTTCGTTTTGTTGTAGCCGACACCTCTGGAGGTAAGACTGTTTCTAATAACATGCCTGTTTCTAATACTTCATTTACTCATATAGCTGCTACGTTTGATGGTTCACAAATTGAGGTTTATAGAAATGGCAGTCTATTCCAAACTCTAAATTATGATGGAAATTATAGTTCAGCTCATAACCTTCCTATACATATAGGGTCGGCATCGTATTGTAACTCCTGTTTGCGTTTTGATGGCCTAATTGATGATATTAATCTATATAATCGTACAATTTCTGAGGATGAAATTAAACAATTATATCTTGAAATTGAAAATAGCACTGGGACCGCTAATAATAGACTGAATTCAGATAACGATTTAGTTGGACACTGGTCATTTGATAATACACTAGACGATCTTTCCATATATGAAAATAAAGCACAAATGTTCACTCCACTTGCAAATATGGTTGCTACACCTGATGATAGAATATTCATCTCCGAAAAAAACACTGGGAAAATAAAAATAATGAAAGATGGGGTATTATTAGATAAACCCTTTGCAGTGATAAATGATTCGTATGTTGGATGGGAACAGGGGTTATTAGGATTAGCAGTAGATCCCGACTTTGAGAACAATCATTTTATATATTTGTACTATACTGCATCTGATAACAAAACAGGTGAACCTTTTAATAGAATCATGAGATTTACAGACATAGACAACAAGGGATCGAATATATCAATAATACCTGAAAGAATAATTGCCTCAAGAGGATACCATTCAGGAGGGGCACTAGCTTTCGGTCCCGATGATAAATTATATATCACTATCGGCGACGCCACTCAAAATGATAAATGTGGCAATTTGGTTAACTCCACAGGTAAACCTTGTCCTGCCCAAGATCCTTCAAGTTTGCTGGGAAAAGTTTTACGAATTAATAGAGATGGAACTATTCCGTTAGATAATCCATTTCCAAATTCACCTGTATATACCCTTGGGCATCGAAATATGTTTGGTATTGCATTTGATAATAAAGAAAAGATTGGTATAATAGCTGAAAATGGTGACGTACTTTATGATGAGATAAATCTGATAAAGAAGGGTGGAAATTACGGATTTCCAACGTTCCAGCCTGCCAATATTTCACCAGAACTATCAAATTCAACTTTGGATATTAAACCCTTGAGAAGTTATTGGAATACACCAGGTCCTACTCAAGCTCTGTACTATACTGGTGATAAATTTTCATCTTTAAAGGATAATTTCTTATTTGGAACTTTTACAGGAGATATTTATGCTGTTCATATAGATAATGCGTCTGAAACTATTGATTCCGAACAACATATTCAAATAAAAAATTACCCTTTTGATGGGGTTAATGGTATAACCCAAACTAGTGATGGTGATATTTACTATGGCACCAATCATATTTACAAACTAGACTCGGTTTCTAAGGGGGAAGATCCAGTACAAGTACTATATCCTATAACGATAACTCGACCTGAAAATATTGTTATAGACGATATATATCCAGAAATAGGTACTTCTGTAACTATAGATTTACATTCTACAGCCAATGCTTCTGAAAATAATATTTCTCAATATATTAAATTAAAGATGCCTACATCTATTATCGATGAAATTGGGAATGTAACTTATAGTATAATATCACAAAACCAAAACGAAAGTCCTCAAAAAATTATGCCATTTTCTTGGGTTGTTCTTGATTCTAAATATATTGAGGTTACAATACCTATACCTCTAAAATTTAACATTGATGTTACAACTATTAGAATAATAATTAATAGTAACGATTCTAATATTGCATAAACAATAACAAACGAGGAATCAGATGGCTCCATTTGATATTACCATTACAGACAATAAAACTAAATCTCAAGCTGCTTTCTATTCTTTGAATGTAGATTCAGTCCAGAATTCCATGGGCTTTCCCTTTAATCCCAAGTTTTCATTTGAACCTATTGATGGATTTGTCGATAGCGGATTATTTCTGGATTCACCATTAAATAATGATCCCGGATTTACAAATGATTTTAGTAATAATAACAATAACAATAACAACAATGATGGTCAATCTTCGTCGGGATCGAACAATGGTAATTCCGGTCAATCTTCTTCAGGCAATGATCTAGAAATAGATATCGAAGATAGGTTTTCTTTCAGAAGCGTAGCCCAGTTCTTTGAAACGAAAAGGATTACCTGTTCCTTTAACTCCATATCATCGATCAGCTCATCTAAATTATTTCTTATACTTGTGATGGAGATGCTCAGATCAGTTCTATCTATCTTCGTTCCGATGGCATGTCCATTAAATTCGAGTGTAAAATGATCGTTATTAACACACATGTTGGTAACTCCGATATCCTCTAATACTTTCGCAGAAAGCATTGTCAATTAGTCCATCTCCATAGGAAAGCCTTGATTTCCTGAATGTCTTTCTTAACACTTTCCATATCATTTAATATTTTTGCAATTGCAAGCCCTATGGAATCAATTAACTTTATTCCATTCTCATCATATCGGCCGTTTTTTCTTTTTTCATACTCCATATTCTATCTTCTCGTCGTTGAAAGTAGATCCATAGACCCACTCTATAGATACGATATAAAATGCTAATTTAGTTGAACATGCAATCCAATAAACTAGAGGTTAAGTGAGGTTTCCAATAAAATATATTGTTTTGATTATATCGATCATAGTAGTATCCATTATCATTTATCTTTCCATACCTTCGAACACTCCTGAAGGTGCAAATATCAAGATCGTAGTTACTGTGATAAGCACTGTTTTAAGTACACTCGTAGGTCTAGGCATACATAGGTATAAGGTAAATGAAGAAAACGTGAATGCCCATTTTGATACCATAAAACAATTGGTTATTGATCCTATAAGTTATATAATTAAGAATGATACTTCAAAACTACCAGATATAGACGAGATTCAAAGTTTAAAAAAAGTTGATGATGGAGCATTAAATTTCGTCTTATGTAAAGATTTTATTGAAAACCATTATCCTGAGATAAAGGATATTTGGCTGAGGCTTAAAAGGACTTTGAAATATGTTGAAGAAGGCCAATCAAACATAGAGCATACTATTGGAGAAGAAATAGATAAGATAATTTACTCTGCTAATAGTCCATATCCTGCGAGAAGTGTTAGCCGGATCTTAAATATGCCAGAAATAGATCGCTTTAAGAGTCATTTATTGACCGATTTGTTAAGAAACCGATACAATCCAGAATTATTTAAAATCAATTATTCTTTGTTTCAGTTATATTATCAGGAACTACCAGAATTTGAATTAGATGAATATGGGCTTGCTACTCCAATTCCTGGGATAACTCTTGTAAATGCCGAAGACAGAACTGTGTTCCTTCCTATAAAAATTAGAGCGCATTTTATAGAGCGAATTAAGGAAATTGAAGAAGGAACACTTAAAAATTATCGCAATAATTTTTATAAATTAGACAAAGAGAGGCTAGAATTTCAAATAGAACTTAATAAAATTGAATACAAAAGCAAATTGAATTTTTATGGTAACCAATGTAATTATGTGTAACAAATTTTTATTATTTATAAATGGGATTAAACTTTTAGATCTCGAATGTCCGTAGTTCGGTCCTGATTTCGCTAAATTCTCTTTACAACGCATCACTTTATGTTTATCATTGACATCGAAAGACACAGATAGAGTTTTCTTTCAATTATTTAAATAATTAGAAATATCCTTCACGAACTCAACAAATTGCTTGTATTATACTCTAACCATTTTTTCTTTTGTTCATAATCTGGAACGAACTGTTTAAGATAATTCCAAAATCGGAATGAGTGTCCTTTTATTTTGAAATGACATAATTCATGAAGGATAACATAATCAATTACATCTACTGGAGCTTTAATTAAATGAATATTTAGATTTATAGTTGCATCTTTAGAAAGACTGCCCCATCTGTTTTTTATATTTTTATAGACGATTACTATATTCATCTTTTCTATTTTACAATTTAAATGGAAGAGTTGAATTGGACTTCATTTATTTACTATTTTCCTTACTTCGCTATAATTTGATAAGTAATACAAGTCATCAAAAATACAATATTTACTCTTTAAATGAAATAAAGTAAAATGTGTCCTGAGCATCCGAGGCTCCGGCTTAATTATTCTATTTCTAATCTCGGATCTTAATAGGATAATTGTAATATTATTTGACGTTATATTATAAATCACCTACTGTTACGGACCCTTGGAGCTACCGGAGGCAATATGTTCTATTTTACATAAACTAGAGGATACCAACAAACAATTCATTCACTGGTGAATAATCAAAACTGAACTATTCTTCTTTTATTATTTAACTAATAATTTCTTGTTTCGTTTAGATATTCGATTCTCTCCTATACACTTTTCGTGGTACTTTTTAGTCGAGTTATGTCATTTACTAGTGCCAGGGCTACCGTTTTGTTAACTAGTATGGTTGCATCTTCTGAATAAGCAAGCGCGTTTTCTAAAGACAAGATAAAATATAAGGTGAAGGATTTAGTGAATGGCAAAAACCTATTTAGAGAAATCAGATAAACTAGATTGATTACCACTGTTTTCATATCGTTCCAATTCAGTCTTCCAGTCTATCTCGGACATATCCATTAAATTTAAGAAATCGTTTACAGATTGAGGACCAAAGCCAGCAAAATGGTTGTTAAATGCTATTAATACGTCACGTACATTTGAACTTTCATGCTGCAAATCTCTAACCTGCTTTACATATTCAAGCATCTCTTTTCTTCTGTTTTTTACTATTTTACCAAAGTCTTTTTCTGATATGCTTCTATCACCAATGAATCTGAGATAAACCTGATCAGAAGTTATTATCGATGGAGTTTGCAGTTTGTCCCTTATACTCCAAACTAAGGAAATATTATTTTCTTTCATCAAATTGTATACATTATCATTAAACCATGAAGAGTGTCGAACTTCTAAAGAATATCTGAATCGTTTATCTAGATACCGAACCATGTATTGTAAAGGACTAAAGCCTTTCTTCTCTGAAAGAAAAGGTGGAAGTTGTATTAACAATGTTAGTGTTTTTTCAATCAAAGGCTCTAGCGAGTAGAATAATATTGAAAGAGGTTTAATGACATCCTCTAATTTCTTTTCATGGGTTATTACTTTGGGAAATTTCAATGAAAATTTAAAATCTTCAGGGGTTTTGTCTTTCCAACCTCTAACTGAAGATCTAGAGGGTATGTGATAATAGGTAGAATCGACCTCAACAAATTTAAAAAATTTCGAGTAATAGGATAGATAATCTTTACTTTCCATATCTTTCGGATAAAAATTACCTTTCCAGCCTTCATAACTCCAGCCAGAGCAGCCTATATTCAAAGTCAAGTTTCATGTTAATAGGGCAAGACGATAGAAAAACTTTCAGTGTTTTCAAAAAACTTTGTCGAGTCTATATTAGTTGAAAATTTTCCGATTTGTGCTAGCCAGTGACTCTCAGTATTTTTAATGTGTCTTCTAATTCTTGTCCATCCTTGCTTTGTTTCCTGATCCAGAGGTCGAATATCTGACCCTTTGAGTTTTCCATATCTTTCAAATTCTCTTGCAAATGCTGTTTGTATTCTATTTAATACCTCTTATCTATCTGTTCCTACAATTACTGATTCGGTATTCTTAATTGCATCATCGTCAAGAATCTCTTCTGTAGGGATCTTGATTATCCCTAAATTAATATCAATAGGAATGGGATTAAATTCATATCCATCAATTGGATCTGGTTGAAATAAGAATTTGGGCATATCATAATTCTATTCACTTATGATTTAACAGTTACAAAATAACCTATTTATGGAGAGTTCATGCTTTTAGCAACCTGCCAATAACTATTGTTAATATCAACTACTCGAATATTATTTCAGAAGTTAAGAGTACATCCATGGAACCGGATATCTTTTTGTTAATACTTACAGGAATTAAAACTATAATAAATTCACTTATCCAGCATTCGTATTCACCAAATCTTTCGATGAATGTATAAAGCCATTTTTCATTCTCTTATGCAATATATTTATTATTTTGAGATTGAATATTTGCAATATCTGCAACTAAGATGGCTTTACGTAACTCTCATAAGGAGGTTATAATAGATAGGAGTCTGTCACGTAAATTTGTAATTGTTAGATTAATCCTAAATTACTGTCCGACTCATTAGAATTATTTCCCTGCTGACCCGTTCCGTTAAGCCTTTCTCCTAGTGTTAAAGCTGGGTTATTTGGATAAGTTAAATTCGAAGATTTTTCTATGAACGTTTGTGCTATAACTACATGCAAACTCCATGTATTAAAAAATACTACTATACTAAGAATTCCGACAAATATTAACAACGTGGATCTAGTCACGCATTAATTATGCTAATATAATTTAAATAACTTCTCCCTTTTGAATTACTATATTTTGAAGAGTAATTGAAATTTTGTTTTGGAATTCTCAAGAAGGTATTTCTCCTGAAAGGCAGAGTATTGACGAATTACTCAGATCTGTGACCCTTTCAACCGAACCCTTATACCATATGGAACCTAATCCCACCGGACCAGATACCAATTATAGTTACGATATAGGAAACTATAAGATGTAGGGTAATTCTTAATTTTCATCTTTTTAAAACAAATCTCTATTGGTATCTGTTATGTTAAACTCTTTTTTGCGCATGAATTACAGTATTTTTCTATAATGGTAGCTCCCTCTACAGTGAATATTGCTTCCTGAGTAGCTGTATTACTGCAACTTACACAGTATCTTGTCTTTCCGCCAACATCAACGAATGCCCTTATCGACGAAAATTTCTTATGTATGAAGATATCATTGGATATAGTGGTGATTGTTCGGCATTTATTGATGATGAGTTGACACTGTTCTAGCTGTTCTCGTTATTTGTCATCTGTTAAGATAAGCTAAAAATTATTGTTGTTTTCATTCGCTTTCACCTCCTACCTCTTGAAGGGTTTAATACTTCGTAGCTAAACAACATTGACGTCTCTTGCCACCACCCTGAAATTACCTGCCGCGTCTCGCGCATTCACAGTTATTCGATGTGCTCCAGAGGGTGATGCGATAGAGATTGTCCAGTTATTGGTACCTGTCGCGGTCTGATAAGCACCTGCGTCTATACGCACCCTTACATCTCTAACCCCTACATTATCCGCTGCCGTACCAGTAACAGTTATTGGTGAGCTAACGGTAGCATTAGCGGCCGGACTTGTGATGGTGAGTGTGGGAGGAGTTGTATCGGGTGGTGGCGGTGTTCCTATGTTGATGGCTATTCCCCGAGTCGTAAAGTTATTGGCGATATCCCTTGCGTTGGCTGTGATGGTATGTGCTCCTTCGACTGTGATATTCATGGTGATTGTCCAGTTACTCCCCGTTAGTGTTGCCGTTTGATAGGCGCCAGAATCTACTCTTACTCTTACATCACGCATACCTGAACCGCCGACGTTGTCGGTTGCAGTTCCGCTGATTACGACATTACCCGCTGGATGAGTAGAGTTATTCGCCGGACTTGTGATTGCTAGAGTGGGAGGAGTTGTATCGGGTGGTGGCGGTGTTCCTGAAATCCGGATTATTCGAGCGATGCTTGGAGTCAGTGCAGAGTTTAAGACATGAATCATGTAATAACCTGGAGGTGCAATATTGGCATTAATTGGAGCAGATACGGTGACACTATTAGTACTTGTACTAGTAATAGGTAGCCAGATTAACCTCAGGTCTGTATCATAATGGTGTGTTTGGCATCCTGTCTTGACCAGAGAAACACGAGCGATATTTGCTGCATCAGGGGTTGGAATTGTAATCGATGTGCCATATTCGCCTACTGTTGGAGTATCGGATATTGTTGGCCTTGCTGTTGCAGAAAAGAAATAGCTTGGTCTGAAAATCTCAATTCGCAATTCCGAGACACCTGACTGTGGGGTACTGCCTGCAGTCCATACGCTACCATCCGGTAATAATACAGCTGTGCCATGGTAAACTCTGGGTACTGTTGCCGCAGGCAGGTTTACCCACCCTTGGCTTTCGTTTTCAGGATCAAACATTTCTGGAACAAAAACAGGATTCTCGTTTGCTTGAGAAGATCCACCGAATACCACCACCTTGCCATCAGGTAGAATAATAGGAAGTAGGTATTTTCGCCCCATATTTAGGGGTCCTACTGTTCGGATGTTTGGGCTGATGGATGTACCTTGATTAAAGTCATGGATCTCAACAACGTTTGTAGCAGGTCCAGTACCGGTAACTGAACCTCCTACCACCATCACCTTTCCTCTCTCTGAAGAGGAATTTTGAAGTGGGAGGAGAATTGAGGTTCCGTAATCTCGGTATTGACCAAAAGCTGACAGTCCAACAAGGGTCCAACGGCCAGTAGAAGGGTCAAACAGATATAACTCCTCCCTCGGAGAACTGGTGTATACTAGTCCACTAGGCATAAGAAAACTCCTCGGATACAATGAAAGCCAAGGTGCAGTGCCTTGGTTAGGGCCTCCGAAGCATGGTGTCCCGGCCCCTGGACAGGTTGAGCCTTGTCCAACACAATACGTATTACTTCTAAAAGGATCAAAACTTATACTCCAAGATTTAGTAATTGGGTCATAGACCTCTGCCAAGTAATTATAAGATCCAAAGTCATCATTTCCACTTACTACTATTACCCTCCCATCAGGAAGAGTAACCTGAGAGGGATACCATCTGCCAGTCTTCATCGGAGCTTGTTCAACTAGAGCTTCAGTTGCAACATCCAACTCAAATGTATACCTTGCACCATGCCACCTGCCATCGCAGTTGTTTATATCGTTGTCATAAGTAGCCGTGCCTCCAGTTAAAAGTATATTTCCGTTAGGTAGCTGATTCTGTCCGACACAGAATAAATCCTTGAACAGAGGCACGTTAGTATCAATACCTGTAACAGGATCTAATAATCTAGCAGTATAGGGTCCATCCCTATTGTTAATATTCCATCCAGATCCAGCCATATAGAATATTTTACCGGTACGAGTAAGGGCAGTATGAATTGCAACAGTAGATGTACTACTTTGCACAGGTAGCCAACTTCCAGAAGTCTGAGCATATGCTAATTGAGTAATACTACCACTACTGCTACCACTACTGCTACCACTATTATTACCATTCCTAATCTTAAATAATGAAGAAAATAAACTTCCTTCTCCGGCGATCCAACCTAGAGCAAGAACAGTACCTCCAGCCCCAAGTAGTTCCAAAAATTCTCTTCTGGATACACCCCGCTTGCTAGACATGATAATGTAAACCCAATAACAAGCTAGTATAAATATTTTGCAATAATTACCTAGGCTCTGTTAACTTAATGTAATTTTTCAAATGCTTCCCAATATTTCATATCGATTAAGATGAATCATTTCAGAACAAAGGGTCATAAATCGTGCTCAAAATACAGATATCTTGATACGATTGGCTCC
>JANWKP010000170.1 GCA_025451315.1 Nitrososphaerales archaeon
AACTAAACAATATAACAATAACAACAATGAGAAGAATGGAAATAATAAAACATTTTATGCTAAACTAACTAATATTATGAACACAGCTATATTAATTGACTCGGTAAAGAAACTTAGTCCTAAATATCTTGCAAAAAATAACCCTGTCATGTTCACTGTTGAACTAGGATTTTTTCTAGTATTGTTTATATCAATATTTCCTAACATTTCAGAAACATTTGTTAACCAAAACCAAATATTCTATTTTGAGACTGCAATAATACTGATACTTACTGTATGGTTTGCAACATTTTCCGAATCATTGTCAGAATCGCAAGCCAAGGCAAGGGTTGATTCTCTTAGAGGTTTGGAAAAAGAAGTATCTGCCCACAAATTAGTCCATGGAAAAGAAAATAGTGTTACATCCTCAAGTTTGAAGCCTGGTGATGAAGTACGAGTATATGCTGGTGAAAGTATACCTAGAGATGGATTAGTTATTGAAGGTAAAACCTTTGTCGATGAGTCAATGATGACAGGGGAAACCAATCCCATTTTCAAAGAAAAAGATGACCATGTAATAGGTGGAACAAGAGTCACATCAGACAACATATTAGTTGAAATAACGGCTGAAGCTGGAAAGAGTTTTCTTGACCAAATGGTTGGTATGATAAAGAATGCAACAAGGCCAAAGACTCAGAATGAAATTGCTTTAACAATTTTACTGGCAGGATTATCAATTATATTCATTACAGTTATTGGTACATTACTCTTTTTAGGATATTTCCTTGGATACAAAACAGATATTGCATCTCTAGTAGCACTTTTAGTTGCTCTAATGCCCACTACTATAGGTGGTTTACTTCCTGCTATTGGTGTTGCCGGTATTACAAGAATAGGAAAAGATAACATCATAGCAAAATCAGGAAAAGGAATTGAAGCTGCTGGTGATTGCGATGTACTGATACTTGATAAAACAGGAACCATTACAGAAGGCAGCAGAAGCGCTGTTTCTTTTATACCCGTAAGGGGATATACTGAAGAAGATGTTGGAGAGATAGCATTTGCCGCATCTGTTCATGATACTACTCATGAAGGAAAATCAATAGTAGATTTAGCGGAAGAAAAAAAATATTTGCCTCCAATTTTAGAACAAATAATAACTGCTAAATCCATTGATTTTTCAGCTGAAACAAAAGTAAGTGGAATTGAATTTATTTCAAATAAAAAAAGATGTAATTTGAATAAAGAACAAGAAGAGGAGTTTAGAGATATAGCAAAAACAATAAAAGAGAAAATTCGAATAGATGATTCTGTATCAGTAGACTCTATAGAAAAAGCTATTGATGACTGGAGCAAAAGCAAAATACACAATATGTTATTGCAATTAGCATATTCTGATAAACCAGTCAAAATTCTAAAAGGAGCAGTTGATGTTATCTTAGAAGCATCTAATCCACAAACTACTAATAAAGCAGAAATAAAGTGGAAGGCTCAAGAGATATCTCAACAAGGTGCTACACCTATAGCAGTTTCTATCAATAATATCATAATTGGTCTTGTAGTTCTAAAAGATAATCTAAAAGAAAATATTCGAAGAAAACTTGAAGAAGTTCATGCTACGGGTATAACTACAATTATGATTACAGGTGACAATAGATTGACTGCAGAAGTAATCGCTAAGGAAGCAAACGTTAATGAGGTAATGGCAGAGGCAAAACCTACTGACAAATTAACAAGAGTAATACAAGAACAACAAAAAGGACACGTAATAGGTATGGTTGGAGATGGAACAAATGATGCACCTGCCCTTGCTAAAGCAGATATCGGGTTAGCAATGAATAGTGGAACTGCTGCAGCCAAGGAAGCAGCCAACATGGTTGACTTGGATTCTGACCCTTCAAAAATATTAAAAGTTGTTAAACTTGGAACACAATTGCTCATGACAAGAGGTGCTATAACTACATTTAGTATAGCTAATGATGCAGCTAAATACTTTGCAATATTACCAGCAATGTTTATGGAAAACAATCCTACCATAGCGACACTAAATATAATGCAATTACATAGTCCTCAAACTGCAATACTATCAACATTAATCTTTAATGCTATTATCATACCAGCACTCATTCCTATTTCTTTAAAAGGTATTAGATTCAAAGCAGAATCATTACAAAAAATATTTGTAAAAAACTTGGTAATTTATGGAATAGGTGGAGCAGTATTGCCATTTGTTGGAATCAAGCTAATCGATGTTCTGCTATCTCTATTTATGAAATAAAGATGGAGGTGAATGAAGAAATAAATGATAAATAACAATAATGATAATAATAATAACAATAATAATAACAATAAAAATAACAATAATAAAACTGCAATCAGAAGTTTCCTTTCCGATTATTTACCTGCGTCAATTAGAATAGTTGTATTGATGATGCTTGTAACAGGAATTGGATACCCTATTTTACTTGCATTTATTGGAGAAATAGCATTACCATTTCAATCAAAAGGAAGTCAAATCAATTGGAATGACCGAGTGATAGGCTCTGAACTCATAGCTCAAGAATTTACATCACCCCAGTTCTTTCACAGTAGGCCAGCAACTGATTCAGCTTCTACAGTAGACCCTCATATCACACCTGAATCTGCATATCAACAGACAAAAAATGTAAGTAAAGCTACAGGAATACCAGAGAACGCTTTAAAAACTATAATTGACCTTAATATAGAAAGGAACAAAGTAAGTAATTTGATTGTATTTGCTCCGAATTTTGTCAATGTACTTGAAGTAAATTTAGAATTGATAAAACAATATCCTGAAATCTATTTAAAATCAACAGAATTGGAATCAGTAAAAAACATTGATATCACATAGTGGGTAGGGTGAGATAGATGGAACCAATAGTCTATATTTTTATTTCATTTCTTTTTGTATCTGCAATAACATTATCATACTCATTAATTAAGGCAGAAAAATAAATTAAAATAGTCAGATAGATAATCAATCATGAATTTTCCTTCAGAGTAATTGTAGATTTTTCATTCTTCAGATTTAGATTGTCCAGAAACAAAATAATTTAATAATTGAAAAGGTAATAACAATAGAAAAAAGCATAAACTCCTTTTCAAGACTGTCTTCATAAAAATAGTTGTAAAACAATTTTTATATGTAGTACCTATTTTCAAAATTTTCTACGAATGACTAAATCTAGATGATAACAGTGGTAACCAATTGATAACATAAAATAACAATTGCTAACAATGATGATAGTATTTAATAACTACTTTTTTTAGGAGCTTATTATAGAAGAAATGTCTCAACCTTTTTCTTTAAATAAATACGAAAAAGAGAAAAGAGTAATAGAATTACATTTAGCAGGTAATACAATAAGAGAAATCGCCAAAGAACTCCACATGTCATTTACCTCTATATCAACAATAATCAAAACATATGAGAGAAAAAAAGAATTACAAGCTAAAAGAGAAGTAAGTAACCAATCGAGTAAAATAAAAAAACCATTTTTGAGTAGCCGAGCATTTAAATTATTTAGTGACGGTAAAAAACCTACTGAAGTTGTAATTGAATTAGATATTCCTCCTGAAAAAGTTGAGAAACTATGGTCCCAATTTTTAAAATCAGAAAGAATGGAAGAATGTTACGAGTTTTTTCAGATGTGTCAATATAATATACCAACATTTTTAACAATAGATAATTTCATGAAACGCAATAATATTTCTGGACCAGATATTGCAAATGTTTTGAGAAAAGCTAATAGTGTAATTAACTTGAACCAGACAATTTTCAATCTTAAGACAGAAATAGAGAAATTGAACCAAACAAAATATAATTATTCAACAAATCAAAATAACATGAGAAATCATTATCTACCACCATTGGGACCTTTACCCAGATATTACAATTGGTAATTCTTAAGTAAATTTTCTTTAACTTTTTATGGTTGTCACCTAACTTTTTTTATTCAAATTATTTATCGTTATTATTATTGTTACAAAGATGTTTCATCATAAACCATTTATCCCCTTTCATAGAACAGTTCTTACAAAACCAATGGTCATTTCCTTCAAATCTATATATGGTATTAATAATTTTAGGGTCATAATCATAATCTTCTAGTAATAAATCCGATTCAGAAATCAGAGGATTGATAAATAAACCTGTTTTTATTTTCGAGAGATTGGACTGCTGTGAAGGCGTGAGGGTTGTTAAGATGTTTTGTGGTTGAAGTGACAGAGGTGACAGAAGTGACACTTCCGTAGAATGCCCACCATTATATTTATCAATATTTTCATTCATTTTTAATCTAGAATTGTTATTTTCTTGTGTTTTTTCTTCGTCATTACTATTAGATTTATAATTATCCTTGTTATTTTCTTTTGAATTATTATTACTATTTTGGTCTATATCTTCTCTAAAAGTGTCACCTTTGTCATAAGTGTCACCATTCTTTTTAGATGACTCTTCTTTTTCTTGGTCTTTGTCTTCCTGGATTATCTTGATTTCTTCTATTATAGAATAGTTAGCTGATAACTTGTTTAGTGTATCCTGATTAAAGATTAATCCTCTTCCCTTTTCTCTATCCCTATGTTCCTTTGCTCCAAATTTTGTTTCACATGTACTTGTTATCTTGGCCTTGGAAACAATACCATTATCCTCTATGTACCATGAATATGGCTTACCCTCAATCTTACCACTAGGATACTTTAGCTTTAGTTCTTCCCAAATTCGTTCATTATAAAGGATTGTACCGTTTTCAGCAACTAAATCTATTACAAGAGTTAATAGGCTAGAGTCAAAGGAATCCATCTTTTCCTGATTTTTCTCTATAAGATATTTCGATAACGATTTTATTATTTCGTTGACAGCTTCGGTATTTTGGAATAATCTGATTAATGGTTTTGTTAACTGTTTGTATCTATTTTTTATATTTAGTTTAATATTGGGAAATAAATCGTTGTAGTGTAATAATCTGTACATTAAAAGTAGTTTCCTTATATCTATCAACTCTTGGTAGAGTTCTTTGAATTGTTCATCTCCTGCATCATTGACAACTTCTGAAATATCAAAGTGTGGGTTTCCTGGCAATGATTTCAGGGGAATCAATCTTTCTATGAATCCTTTTGATTTTATTTTATCAGGCATTTTTTCAGAAGCAAAGACTTTGAAACAAAACATAAAAAATGATTGTTGTCTTGAAGATTTTCTTTTATTATTGGTAGATGAATTATTATTCTCATACATTCTTGTGACTTTTGTACCACTTCTATAACTGACTTGGTACATTTTCTTCTTTTCAATTTGGTCATCTATATCTCCTACTTCATCTTCTATGATAATACATTGACCTTCTTCTAGCTGACTACCAAAATTGTAAATATTTGCAGGTGTTATGGATGTATCATATATTGCTCTATATCCCAAATATGAGAATACCAACAATACATTACTTTTTCCTGTATTGTTATCTCCAACTATCCAAAGATAATGGGTCATTCCCATTCTGTCTTGAAAATGGGTAAAGATAGTATCTGCAGTACATATATTGATAAAATCTTCATCTATATCGACAAATTTTTTCCAGAAAGATTTTACTTTATTATAGAGGGAATCCAATGTTTCTTTTTTTGCCAATTCAATAAAATGATTTACTTCTTCTTCTGACTGGAAGCTATATTCCTTGCTTAGATACTCAGTTCTTTCTGGAGGTTCTATGATAATATCAGACAATGGGATTCTTGGCGAGAGTACCCGTTTTCCGTCTACTACCTGTATAAAAAACGGTTTATTGTCTATTAGAATAGATTCAGCTAACGGAATTCCTTGACTAAATTTGTTAATGGTGTATATATTTTTCTCTTCTTTCTTTTTGTTTCCTCTCGTACTTTCCTTTTGTACTTGTTCCTGCTGGTCCTTAGAATAATCATCCTGTTGGTCATAATTAGCTTGTGTCATTGTTACAGTATTGTAATTCGCATCAAGTGCATCAAGAAATAATTTAATATGTTGTTCTTGTACATCTTTTGCCTTTGCTTCCCTTCTCAAATCTCGTTTGATAATTGTCCAATTTTTGTTATAATGGAATATTACTCTTATATCATCATAGACATGGTTTAACTCAAGAACAAAGTTCTTGGTATTAGTCTCAAAAATAAACTCTGTGACTATCTTAGCATCTTGTAGGTCTTGAGGAAGTTCCAACCCTATGATATTTTCATTCAATCTTCTACAACTACCTCCAGATTATTTTCTATATGTTCATGATAAAACTTGAAATCTATATTCTCAAAAATTCTTTTCACTGATTCTTTTAATACATACTGAGCAGTATGTTTATCAAGAATTTTTAATTCACAATATATTCTAGGTGTTAAATCGGATACATATACAACAAATATTGCCTTTGGTTTAGAAATAGGAATCCATTTCCACATTCTTAATGCTTGATTGTAATACTTGTAAAGGCTTATTTTCTTGCCATTATAAATTATAATTTCCTTAGTTTTTGCTAATTGTAAGAATAATTCATCTGTTAAATGTGCTATGGTCCAATACTCGATATCTGAGGTGTCTCTTACTCTTTTAATCTCATTCACAGATGTAGGAAATCCTAATCTTTTGTTTATTAGATTCCAAAAATCAGTTTCGTTTAAATACAGAATATAATTTATGATAATTACATTATACTTCCATTCTTCTTTATCTTCATAATTTAAATCACTGTTCGAAATTGTTATAGCCATGTTATTTCATCTTTATTGTTTCTTTATTTTGGTCAAGTATTGTAAGAGCTATACCATCGTTTTGTAATACAGAGATAAGAACTCGATAAATCTGTACTAGGGACTGACAATTTTTGCTCAGAAATAATCTTGATTTTAAGCATAACGAAAAAATTATCAAAAAAGGTCTGACAAAACCCCCTAATTATTATAGAATACTAGGAGTAATAGGACAAAGTGAGCAACCACTTAACAATAATCAAATAAAAGAAAATTTTAAAAAAGTATATGGTCCATCGAATAAATACAGATATGAAATTTTAAAGAAACTTTCTCCTATTAGTGAGATTGTTCCAGATGAACTTCTTTTTATCTGGGAAGATTTAAAGATATTAGAACTTCCTCAATTAGAAGAGAAATGTCATAAGATATTACAAAAGACTAATCAATCATTTGATTTTAAAATTGATAATCATTTAAAAGAGAATTATATTGTCTTAATGGATGGAAGGTCGCGTAATGTATCAAATAAATGGATTATAATTCAAAAAAATGACAAAAATTCAAAGAATTTCAATCCTTATTTTGAAGAGGATATTCTTATAATGATTTATGATAAATTGTACAATAAATCAAAGTGTCGAATGTTTCCAATTTTAACAATTAAAAATAAAGGAAAAATAAAGGTTTATTCAAAATCATATACATCTTTAGAACGACGACAATTTCTTAATACTACAACTGAAAAACAAATCTCTTTTCATTATATCCCAGGTCAGATAAGTGAAAATATTCTGCCTAGAACTCATCAGTTATTAAAAGAATTGATGGACATGGGAGAATCATTTTCTATTGACCATGATACATATTTACAGAAATGGTTTTCGAATCAATATGGTGATTCAAAAAATGAAAACTTACCAAATAAAGAGAAATCTTCAAATAAAAAAGATGATATGAAAATTATTCGTGAGAAAACAGATGAATTAAATAGAATAATGGGAGACCGCGAATATTTTAGTTATAGACTTAATTTTAAAGGATTACTTTTGTTTTTGATTTTATATGGTTCGCTTAAAAAAACTGAAATCGATGAAATAGTCTTCAATAAAGTTTTATTAAATCCTTCAGTAGTTGAAATCGCTCCATTCCTCCAATATTTGAATGAATTTGAAAAATTTGGGTTTAAAGGAAAAGAATTGATTGTAACAATAGCTGAGGAATTAAGAAATCAATTACACTTGGATATTAAAAATGGAACTATTCTGCTTGAAAGAGTTATTGAAAGATATTATAAAGAAGTCGAGGAATATTTCAAAGAATATGAAAAATTTTTTAAAAGTCTTCAATTTGTAAAACATTCTGTAAGTCAAGAAGACCTGGAAAACTATCACGCATTACAAAATAAAATTAAGGATTATCGAAAAAATATGATTAATATACTAAGGGATTTTAGTAAACGTAAAGAAGATTTTTATAGCTTTATGTTGAGTAAACCAAATTAATTTAAGGCAATTAGAATATTATTCTACTTTCAAATAAATAAAAGTGTCTAACTTTTATTTATTTGTTCCAATAGTTCTGGTTTTACGTAAGATAGTTTTGGATTCTGTTGAATCATTAACATCATCTCGCTAAGCTGTTTATTCATATCATCTCGGAATGTATTCATATCGTTTTCATACTTTTGCTCTAATGTTTTAATTCTTTTTTCCTCCATACCTTTAATCTCATCATAAGCCTCTGGTTTCAAGGGATAACTACATTTTGAACAATACTTACTTTCAATAGTATTAACAAGTTCACATCTTGGACAATTTAAAATAGAGAGTTTTATCTTGGTTTCTGTTTGCTGAATAATTCCATTTCTTTTGAGTATTTGTTCTTTTAATTCATCTCCCATTCTCCTTTTTATATATCTGGAACCCTGTCGGGAATTCATGGACCATCTTACTTTTTTCTTTAATGCATATTCAGGAAGGTAGTCAGAATCAGCTGTTATCGCACTATGTCTAATACAATAGGGATTCCATTTTTTTGTTTTTAATAAATATTCTATTTTTTCTCTTTCGTCTTTGTTATTTATTTCACCATTTGCTAACAAACGGATTATTCTTTCACGTAATTGTTTCATTACTTTATCAATATTATCAGCAGTTATAGGAGAGCCATTGATAAGATTACAAATCAGTCTTGAGTTGGGCTCATTTTTAAAAGGATGCTCATTTAGCCAATCTCTTACATAAGGAAACGATGTAGTAAGCAATATAGGTCCAGTTCCAGTCTTTGCTTCATGAGGAATTTCCCCTTCTCCATATTTTTCTCTTAAACGGATGTGTTTTATCTTTAACAAAGTTAATTCATGCGGTCTTGCATCTAAATCCCAAAGTAATGCAAGAATTGCTTTATTTCTTTTGTAAGATTCGTATTTTATTATGGCTAGTAAATCATCTTTTTCCCATAGCTCATTTTCAAGATAAGGACTAATCCTCTTTGTCTTTTTATTCTTTATCTTTACAAAATCAGGTGTTTCCCAATCTGAATATGGAACATCATCAAGGTCTTTATCTTTGCAATTATACATCCATCTGAAAAAATATTTTACTCTTACAAGATAATCATTCCAAGTTGTTATCCAACGTTTATCTGGGTCATTTTCGTTATTTTTTATTTTTGTATCCAAAAAAGAAACAACTTGGCTTTTATTTTCTACTTCATAAAAAGAAATTGATGGTCCAAGAAATTTACTATATACGATTAATGCTTTTAGGTTATTATTTTGATATTTTTCTGAGGTACCTGCTCTTTTCATAAAGTCAAAGAATTGTACTAGTAATTGCTTATTTTCTGAATTTACAACATCTCTTTCAATATTGTTGATTGTCGTAGATAGCTTAACTGTCGTCTTTCTTGAACCTCCTTCTTTTCTCTATGCTTATTGTATTGATAAAACATGTATATGAACCCGAATACATAACGGGCCCGTCGGGAGTTGGGCCTGAGTGATTCTAGGGCCCACTAGACAATATTTAAATGAGGGGTATGCGTAAAACTAACAACTAATTGACCCAAACTCTAATGACAACACTGGAAAAAACATCGAATATTGAAAATACCACAAATCGAAAAATCTTATTGGATTTTGATAATTATATGATTAAATCTGATAAATCTGAGAGAACTAGAAGAAATAATCTAAAATACATGTTAAATTATGTAGAATGGTTAGCCAAATTTAATAGATCAATTAATGATGTGAAAGAAGAAAAAGATATACTAGATTTTTTAAAGACAAAAATTAAAAGTGAAGATGATGATCCTGATGGAAGATGGATAACTACTTACAATGATTATTTGATCAGATTGAAACACTTTTTCAGATGGTTCAAGAATTATAAAAAAACTGAGGAACAACAAAATTGGATAACACCTACATTCATTAGAATTAAAAAGAAAAAGAGTAAAAGATTAAGTCCTTACACTATTGATCAGATTTGGGAAAAGGATGAATTACAAGTTATAATAAAACATGAACCTGATATAAGAAACAAGGCGATTATTGCATTATTATGGGATTTCGATGCAAGAAATCACGAAGTGACTACGTTAGATATACGTAACATTGTATTCAAAGAAAAGTATGCAGAGGGTCAAATTTCTCATAAAACAAAAACTGGTACTAGACAGATATTACTAAGATTATCATTTCCATATGTTAGAGACTGG
>JANWKP010000171.1 GCA_025451315.1 Nitrososphaerales archaeon
CCTGGTCAACTAGATTCTGAACGCGTAAAGATAATTGCATATTTTGAGGATTGCAAATTAGATGAGGCCTCATTGAAGTTAGACCTGGTTGGAGACGATGATCTAAAACTAGTGGCTACAAACTTTGAGGATGGTGAATCTGACGCAGTAGAGGTTGAATTAGAGTCTGTTGATGATGAGATTTCTTCAGATAATTCACTATATCAAGCAAATATTTCTGGAACCCAGGAAGGATTAGATTTAGAAACCGGAGAATCTAAAACAATTGACAATGTAAATGGAATAGTATTGTGGAATAATGGCGATGATCCAATACAATTTGCTGAAAATAATTCCATAGAATTTGACATTGATTTCGACTGAAATAATATCTGATGCCCGGCTCATCTATCACCATTATCTAATCCAATTTGTTCTCCTTTGGAATAAACCATTTAGCGGCCGAAACAAACTCACCACTCAAAGATTAACAATAATTAATTTGCATTAGATTAACAGAGCGAAAAAGCTTAATTGTTCTAGACCTGAACTTATTGATATAATGTTATCCAGATCTGAGTTTTCGTATCTACAAGGGGAAAAGCAGGTGACAGGCTCCTATGAGCGAAAAATCCGATGTATCATAAGAAAGAAGATTAAGATTTTGCAAAAAGAACTACCTTTGATATCAAAGCTTTTTCCAATTAATCAATTAGCGTTTAATGAAGTTTTCCAAATTCAGAATAACCATATTTCAGATACTAAACTAAATTCAGATGCTACTGAATTTAGTAATACCAAAGATCCGAAAACAGAAGCTACCAAATTTAGTAGCAGGGATAAATCAGTAATATCTATGGCAAATAATGATCTACCTGATCAAGAAATAAATTTGCATAACCCTTCTAGAGGCAATAATTGCCAATTAAAGCCGAAGAATGTCGAAGCAAATGATCAACAAACAAAGTAGTATATTAATAACCCCTCAAGATTAATAAAAACCGCAGTAGGCTCCGGTGGTGTAGAGGTTATGAACCAAAGTAACCACACAGTCCGGCTAAGCATTTCGCCCTCTCAAGGCGACGATCCCGGGTTCAAATCCCGGCCGGAGCATCCTCTGTTTTGAAAAAGACGGCCAATTCGAGTCGTTTTTTATAATCTCAGTTTTATCAGAATCTGTATACAGTTTTTCATTTACTGTATACAGTTTTTTGTCGTAGTGTATATCGCAACTTAAGCATGAATAACCAATCTTTTTGAATGACCCGAGACTTCCAATTCTGACATATGTAGAATTTAGGCCTCTGTTACAGATGGTACATTTGGTCATAGAACATGAATATTTGAAGCAATTGGGTTTAAAGCTTTTTTGGATGTATCAAATGGAAATAGTAATGGTGTCGTCATTTGAGAGGGCGAAATGCTTAGCCGGACTGTGTGGTTACTTTGGTTCATAACCTCTACACCACCAGAAGTCTTTGGATCTTTTTGTCGAGTACGCATGGTTACACTGCGTAATAGTTAAATCGTATAATTGTATATTCAAATCTAATGGGTAGAAGTATTCCTTCGTTTAGACACTTAATTGAAATTGAGAGATTGAACTGGTCTGAATTTAAGAAAGAACTGCCTACAAAGTCTGATAAAGAAGCCTTTAACACCATATCTGAAAACGCTAAATTGTATACTCAATATCTGTCTAATGCCAACAGACCAATACCAATAGAGCCTATTATGATTGGTGCTTTGTTCCATAACTATAAAGCACTTTTGAAGTTAAACAATGAAAGCACATTAAGCGAAGATTTGATATTGAAGAAAGTTGCGGAGTTGGAAAGAGAGAAACCCCTAGCCAAAGCATTGTTTGATAAAACTTGCGAAAGATGGCGCGGTCTATTATACGCCCTTCACGAAGATGATAGAGAACTATTACTAAGAATGTTAGCTGATTGCTGTTATGATAATTTGGATAATGGGGCAACCAAGATGCTAATAGATAAAGTTTCAGAATCTAATGTTTCAATTCTTTTCTTTTTCTGTTTAATATTGCAGAATCAAAAACTGATAGAGAGAATTAAGAATTCTGTTAAGTACGGGGAGAATATCAAAAAGAGTGGTACATTGTTTGACTATGTAGATTGATATGTTCTGAGCTTAAGTTAGGGCGGCCACATTATAGAAATTCTTTTGGTAATTGATGAAGAATGTTTGAATGTCCCGTCGCCAAAACTTTTGGTATCGATACATCATGTATATGCACCTTTTTATTCCTAAGAAACCTCTAGATTTGAGAAATATCCTATAATAGCTAAATAGGAGATAATCTAGAAGAACAACCTATTGTATAAAATTTCTACTTTGATTTTCGTTGTAATAGTCATAGTGGTTTTTGGGGCCGCGGCCCCCAACACCTTAGGTCAAGACACTACCCAAGAATGGAAAACATATATCAATCCTTCCTATAACTTCACAATCCAATATCCACAATCACAATTAGGTTCTAATGTTCATGAAGGAGTAACCCCAAATGGTATCCTATTCAATACAGAACCATATACAATGTTACAGATCAATGAATCACCACAAAATGAAACCTTAAAAGAATATGTTGAAAATCTGTGGGTGATGAACTCCGCAGTGATAACTCCAATGTTACAATATTGGATCAAATTACTCCCAGAACTTTTGTAAATATGAGTGCGTTCACATATTCTACATATTATCCATATGATGAAGATTCAGATATCAGTAAGGTTGTAGTTTTTCAAAGAGGGGACCTAGTATACACATTTGTAGCATCTTTTGAAAAGGATAACTATAATGTAGATGTGTTGGATAAAATGATAAATTCTATAAAGTTTATTGATTAGCTCTGTTTCTTTAGTAGGTGGGCAGGTACACTGCCAAAATTCCAGTATTGGAATTTGGTTGAGGTGTTCTCTGTTTTTTTATATCGATCTGAGGTTATACATTTACTTAACATGTTTACATTTTGAACATACATCAGGGCCTTTTGGTGCAGTAGTATGAAACTTCAATATTCCAGGGTTATTCATACTTATAGTAGTTTATGAATATCTCTATTACTCTGACAATTCATTTTTTAAACTCCATAGAAATTCCGTGCTAAGTCAAATGAGCTTTTGAGTTTGATGAGGTTGGGGCCGACCTCCTTTTGCACATTTTAGATTATCTTTTCATAAAAAATTGTTGTTTATACCGTCGCCAAAACTATTGAGTTTTTGCAAATGTATTGCAGTATTAATTAAAAGGATCTTGAAAGCTTAACAATGGGTATATCATAGTCACCTATTCAAGAGAAATCTATCAACACTGATAATTGAGGAATAACAGTCATTTTTCAGAAAAAGACTCATGTATTTCTGTCATTGTTTTCTCATACTTAGAGTATCTTTCATTAAAGTTACTGTCATACTGGTCCAGCTGGCTTTCAGCGCTAAGAGGTTTTATAACAGTACCGATTATGGCAATGAACTCGTTAACAGATTTGTTAGTTCGGAACCTATCAATTGAAGTCAAGAGATAAAGTATCATATAAAAAGGGTGCGGAATTCCCAACATGCGATATGCATGATCTAAATATAATCTTGCATCGGTATAGTCTGAGCTTAAGAAGGCCAAACAAAAATCAAACAGGAGATATTCACTTGGATAAGGAACGGGCAATGTGTTCCTCTTGATCAGTACATAATTTAAGAAAACTTTTCTTATCAATATGGGGTGCGTTTTGATTTCTCTCATCAAGAAATCGGACAAAATCTTGATAATATCTTTGATCGAGATGGTGTCCCACAAACCCTATTTATTCTTGATGTGTGGTCCAATCGGAGCATCCTCAATGAGATATCTTTGTTCCAAAGTTGGAGTACCTACGAAACCATTCAATGGAGTGCACAGATCTTCCACATCAATGTAACTATCACTTTCAAAAAACTTAATCAAATATGCAATCTCTTTAATCTCTTCTATTAACTCGACCTTGCTAAAGAAAAAGTTCTTTTTGAACTGGGTTAGCTTAAGATATGGACTTCCTCGATCATAGTTAGATCTAATTATCATCCTATCGTAAAGAGATGAATTAAAAACGATTATGTAAACAGAATAAACAGATTCTCTTGATACTGAGCGAGAAATTTGGTAAAGTCTATTATGAAGAAGTTCGTTATCGTTGTTGTTGAGTACGACAATTCCGTGTTTTCTTTTACCCTGTATTACAATATCTAAGTTATAATTTCCCCCATTTTCACTATATATTTCCTCATTGGTAGTAATGAGGATCTCGTGGTTGATACTACTAACTGGTTCCTGCTGTATGGTATCTAAAATCTCGTCTTTTGCCTTTTGGCTAATTAGTTGCATCAACCCATCATTTATCTTTTCTCGATTTAAATAACTAAATATTGAGTTTTTGATTTCTTCAAGTCTATTATCGTTAATTCTATAATTATATTTTCTCTCAGTGGTAATGAATCCTAAATCTGTAAGGGTTCGTATGGATCGATGTATACTGGTTGTAAACCTGTTCAATTGATTAGCTGATTTTGTGGTATTGGCGGTCCCGGTTTCGGGGATTTGAGAAGTGACGCAAATGACACAAATATAGATTCCTTGTTCAAGTATCTTGGTCAAAATGAGGAGGCGCCCATCCCTTTGAGAAAAATCAGCGAATGTGAGAACAAACTAGATAATTCTTTAAATATTGGCCAATTAAAATCATGCTATTGAAAAGGAATCATTCTTTGTATCAAACTTTGGTAGCTTTGTTCATAGGATCCATCATTTTTTCAGCTAGTAGTTTTTCTCAGTCTGGGAATCTTAATGTATCAGCCCAAAACTTAAAAGAGAACAACCTGCAGTTATCATCTTCGAATCAATCTGTAGATGCAAAAGATCTTTCAAAGGTCATTTTGGATAAGTACAAACCAAGAGTTTTGGAACACTTGTTTAATAACAAGACAATTGCTAGTAATATTTCTTCTAATTCTAGTATACCTGCGGCAATCGTAGTAGGTGTTATCACTCCAAACGGTACTCAAGTATCTGCATATGGTAATATTTCCAAAGCTAATCCTACACCAGTTGATGGAAATACAGCATTTGACATAGCTTCCGTATCAAAAACATTTGTTGCTACTGTTTTGGCCGATTTAGTCAATCAAGGAGTAGTGAAATTAAGCGATCCTTTAGAGATGTATCTTCCATTCAATGTGACTGTTCCTTCATATAATGGATACAAGATCACATTAGGAGATTTAGCTACACACAGTTCTGGATTACCATATCAGCCTTCAGGATGGATAGTGGACAAACACTATACAACCCCACAGGTATATGAATTTCTTTCTAATTCAACATTTGAAGATGAACCAGGAACAGTAGCAAAGTATTCTAATTTGGGAATGGGCATGGTTGGACATGCACTATCATTGAAGATGGGAGTTACTCTAGAACAGCTCATAGAAGATAGAATATTCAAGGTATTAGGGATGAATAGTAGCGGAATTGCAATGAATGCAACTAGCATATCGATACCAGAAAATATCAAACCAATACTTGCAGTAGGTCATATGGCTGGAAATGAAAGTGGATTGATGTTCTTACCTGAAGCAGTTCAAGGAGCAGGTGCGATATACTCTACAGTTAATGCTCTGCTAAAATATGTTTCAGCTAACATAGGGTTGATAGATACAAAGATCAATCCGGCTATGGAAGAAACTCATTCAATTCGATTGCCATTCTACGAATTACAAGTTCCATTTCCAGATCCTTCAGGAAATGAATCGACTCCCTATGCATATGAAGGACTGTCATGGTTTAGTACAACTAATCTAGGCACTCAGATAGTATGGCATAATGGCGGTATTAATGGTTATAGTTCATTTGTTGGATTTAATCCAGACAAACAAATAGGCTTGGTAATACTGTGTAGTTGCTATTTCAGCGATGTACCTCCTATTGAAATGCTAAAAATTGCTGTACCTTTCCTTCTCTACTATCCTGATACCTCTCCTTCTTTACTGTCCTGATTAGCAGACTATTCTTCACTTTTTCCAGAACCTCTATGTTTAGCATCTAAGAAATTGAAGAAATATTGCCATCATAATCTAACTAATGCTGAAAGAACGGTATGAAAAAACCATAAAACGACGATGAAAATGATTCTTGAACTAATATGAATTTTGATTATGCCAGGGACAATCAAAAACAAAATGCCTGAAATATTCTCCTCAAGTAAAAAAGTACTGTCAATACTGTCCAACTGTCAAAACGATAACTATCTTAGTAACTATTTAAGCACAAATTGGCTCAAGTCAGCATGATTCTCGAATTGACAGTTGTTTGGACAGTACATAAACTGTCGTCAAATATCAAACAGAAAAGCTAAATACATCAGAGTATGAAAAAATCAGGTGTTATCAAAGGATTGCATAACGATAATGATTATGGTTTCATGTTTGAGTGCTTTGGTTGGGGTCGCCTCCCCAACGAGTATTTATGCGCAGCCAACTTGGGAAACATATGAGGATGAAGATTGTGGAATTAAAATTGATCATTCTTATGAAGATGATATGATATCCTCTGATAGTCCAACAGAATTTTTGATATATCCTATGCCACATTTTGATGATCCTGACTTTATGTTTGTGCATATCAAAGTTAACTGTTCGAACCCCGCAACTCCTATAACACCAGATAGTATGACATCAGCAAAAACAGAAGTAATGACTCCAGATACAAGATTAAAGGACCAAACAGCCGTAATTTATGAAGATATTTCTTTCGATATATATACCATAGATGGAGAATCGGCTGGAACCGTGAAGGCTGGTGGTAGTAGCGGTGTTGGGGAGACCGGTTGGGTTGAACACGTAATCTTGACTAATCATGGTGATAAACAATACAAGATAAATCTAGGGTTTGTTGGAAATGAAGGCGTCAGTGGTTTTGGTAAGATCTATACAACATTAGAAGATCATATAATAGATTCTATAGATTTCACAAACTAGAATCTCAAATCCATTTAGCTGTCGCCAAAACATATCAAAAGATGCAAAGTAAAATTTAAGTTCTTTTTATTCAGAAGATGTTGTCATTGTAGGATAAGTTCTGTAAAATTGCTCAAAAACTTTAAAGCTTTGTATTCTAAACACATACCGTATGGTGATAAAATCACTTATGCAAAGAACTTTACTCAGGTAAAGAAGACGAGTATTTAGTAGATCTAAAACAGATCGTATTTGATGAGTTAATTACAAGAGTTACTAGGGATATAATCCCAAATACTACAGATATTCTGTATACTGCAAGAAGGAAACTCAACGAAGTACGAAAAATTTTGAATTCATAAATTCGAAAGCATGATGAATTGATATTAGTAGCATTCCGTTAGAAAATCTGTCCCAATTATCAAATTCATTTAGCCGTCGCCTAAATTTTTGACATTTAGAATCAAGAATTTATTCCTATTTTTTATCCCAAAAAATTCCTAAATATTCTATAAAAGCTAAATATTGGATTAATGTAAAAGAACAATATTATGTTAAAGGATGGGGATTTAATATTGGTGGTAACGATTGTATTTGTGTTAATGGTTTGGGGCCCCAAAATCTTTGCACAAGAAACAGAAGACCTGAAAACATATCTTAATCCAGAATACAAATTTACAATACAATACCCTGGTAGTTATTTCGGTGTTGAATCAGTAGATGAATATAACCGAACCTCATTCGAATTAAAGGGTTATAATATGGAACTTTATCTGACAATTGAATCATTGAACAAAACGATGATAGATTCAGATGCTGCCCTAATATATATAGAAAATACCTATAATGACCTGATAAAATCTCCTGGTATCTCCAGTATTCAAAATATTACAGAGGTGAAATATGGCGGACAACAAGCCTATAAAACGATTTTAGATGCCGGTGGTGGAGCCGTGTATGGATATGCAACTATACAACATGGTGACGCGGTATTGTTTTTCTATATGTTCAATAATGATAGAGCCAATTATCAAGGAATATTGTTTGATCAAATTGTAAACTCTACAAAGTTTTTTGACTAATATGACTAACTTAATGATAGTACCGGTTATCGTCGTGATAACCTTGGCGCTTCTGGTCCCGACAATCTGGAATTTACTACTAATTCACAACTATTATAATATTTTGTACTAGTCCGCACTTGCTATGGCATCCGGCTCTTTTTCTTCTACTCTTTTTTTGTATTTGTTTAATCCTGCTTTAGTATTTTCAGATTCATCTTCTACAGAATCATTAACTTCTGACATGAGCAATATTATAAAACAATATATTTAATCATGATAAAAACAAAATCTCAGTTTTAGATAGCCGTCGCCAAAACATTTCAATGTCCATTCTCTTTTTTCATGATCTTTTTTTTATTCGCATTTTTTGAAATCATAGTCCACTATATTGAATGTATGAACTTAGAATCATTCTCGCCTTCATTACTCAAATTACCTTTAGCCACATCGTGCAAAGTTGTATTTTAGTACGTCGCCTCAGTAAAAATAGAGAATGATTATAAATATTTAAAATCAAACCAATATTTATTAGGTTAAAAAGCTATAATTGATTTTACAATGCAGGTTCTAGATGATTTTGCCAAATCCTATCTAGATAAATTGGAAAGGCTGGCAGACAACTTTAAATGGATACATACACAATACGACGATCTAAAGAAAAAATATGACAATCAATATGTTGCTATCAAGGACAGGAAGATAATAGATAAGGATATCGACCATGACAGATTAGTAAAAAGAATGAATATAACAAACTATGACGAGTCTATTGCAATTGAATATAGCTGCAATCGATGACCAATTCCAACATTCTGAGGTTTGAGTGTTGAGATCTACTAATCCTTTTTTTTTCTGGTACAGACCTTTTGTTAGATTTCGGATATTCATTTGTGCGCTCTGATATATTACAATATCAAGTCCGGGAATTTTTTGATTGTCATATTGATATTGACGAGAACCTTCCTTTTTTAGACAGAACACTAGGCCAAAAAATCTGAATTTCCTTTAGGATCTCAATGGACTCAACAAACTCACTTAGATATTCTTTCAAGTGTATGTCCATGTCATTGTTAAACATACACATGTGATTAAGTCCTCTAATTCTATAGAATCATGATATAGCCGTCGTTGAAACTTTTGAAGTGATCATGTGATGAATACAAGGTCTTTTTTTATCTTGAAAAGTTTCTAAATTTAAGAAAAATACTATAAAAGCTAACTATGAGATAATCTAATAGTGATAGGGTTTGTCGAAGAAATCGGATATTCTCATTTTCTTCTAGGTCCAGTTCTTTTTGTGATTGCTGGAATCTCCCATTGTTTTTGACTTGTTTTTGCATTTGTTCAGGTTTTAGCTATTAAAAACAAAGGGATGCTGTTCCTTCCAAGGATTACTCTATCTTTATCTCTTTTCCCTTTGGCTCTGTGTTTTCTTTTTTGTTGAAAGTGATCTCAAGTATTCCGTTTTGATAAGTTGACTTGGCGGTTTCAGGATTAGCTTCTTTTGGTAGATCTATTGTTTTATGATATTTTCTTTGGGGATTGTTTGCTGTTACCTCTACGGCCTTATCAAAGACGTTTATCTTGATGTGCTCTTTTTTCACACCAGGTATTTCCAGCACAACCTTGACTTCTTTGTCAGTTGTGTTTAGGTCAACAAGTGGCTCTCTTTCTGCTGCTATCTGTTGTGGCGAAGATTTTGTAGCCTTTCCCATGGTCCCTGTAACTCCCAATTGGTAAGGTGATGTGACGTTTCCAAACTCTCTCACTTTAGGTTTACCATCTGGTCCAATAGTCATTGAGTAACCATACTCTAGAGGTCCAACTTCTCTTACCTTGGCACCATCGGATGTTTGGTATTCCCTTATAAGCTCTTTTGGGGCATTGGTTTGAATGTCTCTTACTCGTCCAAAGATGCTCTCCATTTCTCTTTCCATATTATCAAATTCCCTGAATGGGTCCATGTCAAACAAACTGCGGTCCCAATCCAACATTCTCCTCATTCTTCTCATGCCGCTACCAAAATCAAAAAATCTGTTATACCAATCGTTATAATTGTTGTCTATGGGTTTGATACTCATATTTTATCAGGTATGTAATACCTGTTACAATATATATTTTTTTCTGATATATCTGGTATATAATTACAATACGTAAAAAATATATTTTGGATATTGTATTTACTAAAGTCGGTGATTAGGTTATGAGAGCAAAAGAAATCATAAGCAAAAAAATTATCAATCCAATAAGATCGGCTGTCAAATCAAAGCCCAAGCTGTTTTCGATTGGACTGATCTCCCTGCTTGGTGCTCTACCCTTGGCCTCACTACCTAACAGGGTCATTACAGCCTATGCACAACAAAACACGCAGGTCATTGACCCATGGTCTGAAGCTTTGAGGACAGCCCAAGCAAAAGCGGAAGCCGCGACATCACCGGGTGCATTTGGAAATGGCGTCCCAGATCTTCAAAACTGGACAACCCAAGATTTACTATTTGTACTTGGAGTTGTAGCTACTGGGAGCATATTGACATATACTATTACAAAGTACCTACGCAATCACAGTAAAGAGAAACTCAAAAGTGAAGGATTGATGTCTTCTATCACCTAAGACAAGGTTCGACCCTTTTCTTTTTTTACTTGTATCTTCTATGTTACCAATTTAATATGCACCTTTGAGTAAATTATCTAATTCTTAACTCTATTACCTTATAGTACTGCCGTCGCCAAAACTTTAGAATTTTAGAATCAAGAATTTATACCTATTTTTTTAACAAAAAGTTCCTAAATCTGGGAAATATACTATAAAAGCTAAATATTGGATGAATATAACAAGAAAGTATAGTAGAATGATGTCAAGGGTTTTAGGTTTGTTGGTAACGATAGCATTAGTGGGAATGGTGTTAGGTTTTGGGGCCCCCAACGTTTACGCCCAACAAACTAAAGAATGGAATACATACTACAAACCACTTGAACATAGTATAGATTAACCTGTTTTCAAAGACAAAAATAGCCAACACTACTGAAACAAAAATATTAGGATATCCCATAACACTACAACTGTTTTAATTGGTATAATGAAATCACCCTTACAATCCTTAATAAACCCTCAAGAGATAGCAGTATTGGATAAACAGAATCTTTTAAAAATATCTCCTGAAACATCAGTATCCCAAGATATATTTACATCACTATACGATGACGGAATAGGATATACTTATGTAACAAGTTATCCCATCAAGCAAGCAACCACTTCTCATACATTCATTAAATCTGGGCCGCATACATATGAGATAACTTTTGACAGGAATGTCATATTACCCTAAAACTATAGACAATCTTAATCATGTTCTTAACCCTATCAAGTTTTTTTGAGTAATTGTGATGGAACAGATCCAAAGTTCCAGTTGTTTGAGTTAATCTGTAGTTGTTGTTCTTGTGGTCGTTGCTGGTTTTCAAAAGTATGTTTTAACTTGTACATTTTTCTCAATATGTTTTTGTCTTCCATATAGATCTCTCTTTTCCGAGTCACAGGATCTTCAATATCCCACGACCATGTCAAAGTCGATGTGATCTATAAACATGTCAATGGCCCTAAAGAGTTCTCCACGGACATACCACAAACATTCATCGTTTAATCTAAATGGTTTTTTAAGTTTTCCAAGGTCAGGCCCCGAAAGTCATCAAGCGATACAAACGGACAAACCAACAGAATAGCAGAAACTAGCTTCTAACGCCTGAAAACATTAAGCACGTTAATGGTATATAATAGTATTTAAAACCACTTGCAGGTTTAGAATGTTAGACAGGCTATTTTTAATAAGGGGTAATAAAATTTTTTTTGGTTCCGTAAGAACTTATCTGCAAAATTTATGATTCTTTCATTGATTTTTTTTATTAGTTCAGATATGCAGGTATGAAAACAAATCCTAATCAAATCTAATATGATCAGATATGACATAAATAGTCCAAATACTTGTTAAAATTTGAACAAATTTCAACCCTTCGGATTGTTAATTAAATATGTCAAAATTTTTATACACCAAAGTAATAGAAGATAAATGGGTATGTAAATTGAATATTAACATATCGGATTCCGATAGAGATTTGGCAAAATATGAAAAGTTGAAAGGCAATTTTGAGTGGTTTTATTCTAATTATGAAGAATTGAAAAGAGATTATAACGATCAGTACGTCGCCATTAAGGATAGAAAACAAATAGATAGTGATTTCAACTTAGACCTATTACTACGTAGGTTGAATTTATACAACTGTGATGAATCAATAGCCATCGAATATGTAAACAATTAATATAATCCAAATTCTGACTTACAATTTTTAAGACGCCATGCACTCTTCTAACAATCAATCCGTGCAGTATTACTCACTATCCTTTAGTGTATCATTTAGAAAGGGGGGCCCGGGTTCGGAGTATTGAATGAGTGACTCTAGTGACGCAAATGACGCAAATGACGCAAATATAGAGTCCCTGTTCAGATCTTTTGTCCAAGCCTGCCCCTCATTCTCAACCATCAAGGGAAAACAAGAAGAATCTTCCAGAGATGACAGGAAAGATGAATTGGACAAAAAAACCATCCGACTAGTTTCATCAAATCTTACTATGGGATTAAAAAATAGCGTCATTAGTGTCATTCCTGTCACTGAAACTCAATCAAAGAACACAACTACAATTGAAAATGGAATAGAAATCCTACCTCTCAACAATACTGAGAAGATATATCGTAAATGGAAAGGTGGAGACATTTGGGGATGTATTAATTGCAATGATAGGGGAGATAAATGGTATATGCTAAAACATCCTTGCAAAAACAACAAGAGGTAAATTCTTTTGAGCTTCAATATCATATTAACTATTATCAATAGGTGAGTGGACGGATATATGGAAGAAGATAAGAAAGTACTAGGGGAAAAATTCTTGCAGCTATTTTGGCGAAGACAATGGTCTTGAAATAATTGAAAGAAAAAACACCCTACTACTACTATACAGACTTTAAGGAAAATATCCAATTCATCCTTAAACATTTTCAAGGACCATTATTCCCAAGGACCATATCAACCCAAGAGACAGGGGCCCCCAGACACCAGTTCGCGACATTAACCAAATATATCATGAATTTGAAAAGTCAAAATTCATAAATTGTAGGATCAACGCTTTTTCTTTGATCGAAAATCCTGTTCCAAATTTTATATTTATCGACTTGGATGATATTCATAATAGTATATCTTTAGACAAGATATTACAGATCACATTATCAAATATTAAGAAAAGGTTGTGTGGGGTTTCTACTGTATTACAAACTGGTAATGGTTACCATATTTATCAACCTATTGACAATTCACAAAGATTTGAAGATTTGGATGATTTCAAAGAATTTGATAATTCAGATAATAGATTTTTAAGATTTGAAAAAGATTATCTATCCAGTGGCTATGCTGACAAGGCCAACTATCCATCTCTAAAGTCATGTTTGTTAAGGGTCCCCGGTACTTTAAACTCAAAGTGTCTTGACAAGGGATTAAGTAATGAAGATTCGATGGTTAAAATTCTTCAAAG
>JANWKP010000172.1 GCA_025451315.1 Nitrososphaerales archaeon
AAAAAATTATATAATTTTTATATTCTTATAATTCCATATAAAGAGTTTCGTAAATTCCTTCTAAAGAATGGTTTTTGGATTCAGAAAAAGGGATATTATATTTAAAAAGTACTTTACTAGTGAGAGGCCCAATAGATAGTATCAATTTTATTTTACTAACTAGAGGTAATAGATCTGAAGAGTGATTATCTATAATGTTTATGAAATAATTAACATTGGATGGACTCGTAAAAATCAATGAATCAATTTTTTTTTTTCTAACTAACTTAAAGAATTCGAGCCATACTGAATCGACTTCAGCAGGTATTACATTATATATATAGAATTCGTCAATTTCAAACCCTAGTTCTAAGAGTTGTTTTTTTAAAAATTTATCTGCCTTCTTGCTTCGGGGAACTATTATCTTGGATTCATACTTGTCATTTTTCAATTTAGATAATAATTCTATAATACCTAAAGAAGAATGATCTTGAGGAACCTTACTTCCTACTATATTATTTTTTGTAAGTGCACTTTTAGTAGATGGTCCTATAGCAATAACAGTAAATTTTGAGTTTAAATCGGCTACTATTTTATTAACCACATTTAAAGAAGTAGCAATTTCAAAGAATACATCAACTGCATTAGAGCTTAGAAAAATAATATATCCAGAAGTCATTTTTGAAATTAGGTTAAAAATCTCTATAACAATGTTAGATTCAGATTTTACTATTTTCGAAGTTTTAACTACAATTAACTTACAGTTCAACTTTCCAATTTTATAAATAAACTTATTTGAGATAGAACCCTCAGATTTTGTTATTGCAATAATCTTACGAGTATTATGCAATTCCCTGTTATCGATCAGATCCATCTTATACTTTCTGATAATGTTACAACTTCGCCTATTATAATCACGGCTGGTGGTTTTATAGATGCATTATCAATCTTTGCTCTTATATTGTTGAAATTGCCGATTATAATTTTTTGATCTTTAAGAGTTCCTTTTTCAATTACCGCAATTTTGGTTTCTTTTGAAAGGCCATATTTTTCTAATTTCTTCAGTATAAAGTCTAACTTTTCAATTCCCATAAGTATCACTATGGTATCGACAGCCGTAGCTATTTTGTCCCATTTAACAGTCTTTTCTTCTTTTAATGGATCCTCATGACCCGTAACTATTACGACTGAAGATGAAAATTTTCTGTGTGTTAGAGGAATACCAGAGTAAATTGCTGCGCCAATTGCAGAAGATATTCCAGGAATGATTTCAAAATTAATAGCATTCTCATTTAAAAATTCTGCTTCTTCTCCACCTCGTCCAAAAATAAAAGGATCACCTCCTTTAAGTCTTAAAACTTGTTTTCCTTCTGACGCATATTTTAACATAATTTGATTAGTTTTGATTTGATTAGTCGTAGGATCACCAGATGAACGTCCTACATATATCTTTGATGTACTCTCAGGAATTAATTTAAGAATTTCGTTACTAACTAGGCGATCATATAATATTATATCGCAGTTTTTTATTAAATCCCAGCATCTCATTGTAATTAGTGATGGGTCTCCTGGACCTGCTCCGCAGATGTAAACTTTACCATTATTTTTATTTTTTATTCCATTCATTTAGCGATTTTTCCCAACTTTCAGCTAGCCTTAAAGCGCCTTTCTCTATTAAATAATTAGCTACCATCCTTCCTAGCACTTTTGGTTTATTATAATCACCAATTTTTTTAATGGTAATGTGTTCCAAACCATCAGAAGAGAATATTTTAGCATAAAAAATAATTTTCTTAGTTTTAGAGGATAGATTAGCGTATGCTCCAATTGGAAATCGACAGCCACCTTCAATTTGGGAGATAAAAGATCTTTCAGCATTAACAGAGATTCTGGACGGAGCATGTTCAATTTTCTGCAGAAATTCAACAAGTTTTCTGTTCTGTTTTTTGCATACTATTGCGATTGCGCCTTGACCCGCAGCCGGTAGAAATTTTTTTGGATCAAATCTTTCACTGATATATTGTTCCTTTCCCAATCTCTTCAATCCTGCCTCAGCAAGAACAATTGCATCATATTCTCCTTTTAAGGCTTTTTCAATTCTGGTATCGATGTTTCCTCTTAATGGTCTGACCTTGACATCATTTCTAAACGAAATAATTTGTATTGCTCTTCTTAAGCTACTAGTTCCTATAATTGAACCGATTGGGAGTTGGTCCAGCCTCATTTTATTTTTTGTGATGAGAACATCATTTACAGAATCTCTTTGAGGAATAGACGCTATGATTAAATCTGGATGAATAGCAGCGGGGACATCTTTAATACTATGTATAGCAAAATCAATATCACCTTTAACTACAGATTCATTTATTTCTTTTTCAAAGATACCTTTCTTATCTAAATAAAATAATGGCTTGAAGCTCTCTAAATCACCACTGGTTTTGATAGGTATAATTTCATACTTGAAAGGTTCGTTTAGTTGACTAAGAGATTTAATTACTATTTGTGTCTGTGCTAGAGCTAATTGACTTCCTCTTGTACCTATAAGTAATTTAGGTGTCATTTTATTTAGTATATTTATTTAAGGAATCAGAATAACATTCAATGGTTTTTTCAATATCTTCATCAGAATGAGAATAAGAAATAAAACAGGTTTCATAAAGTGATGGTGGGATGAAAATATTTTTTTTTAGTAAATCCCAGAATAGATTTTCGAATAACTTTTGATCAGACCTTAAAATATCACGAGGTGTAGATACCTGCTCTCTGGTAAAAAATATTTGAAACAGAGATCCAATAGAATTCAAAGTGTAATGGTTATCAAAGTCCTTGACACGATCTTTAATACCCATCACTAAAGTATCGCATAATCTGGCTATAGTAGGGTATACTTTATTTTTATTCTTCAAAAGGCTTTCAATAGTGGCGATTGCTGCTGTTACAGAAACAGTATTTCCTGCATATGTACTAGCTTGATAAACATCTCCAGATGGTGATAGTTGGTCCATTATTTCTTTCTTGCCACAAATTGCAGCTATTGGAAATCCATTTCCAAACGATTTAGAATAAGTAGCAATATCTGGAATGATACCAAAAAATTCACTGCAGCCACCAATTGACAACCTAAAACCTGTAATAACCTCATCAAAGATTAGTAGGATCCCATATTTTTTTGTAATTTTTCTAATCTCAGTTAGGTAATTTTTTTCCGGAATTATAAGTCCATAATTCGCCAAGACTGGTTCCATTATTAAACAGCTAATATTTTCTGATTCTTTTTCAATAATTCTTTCTAATTCCCCAAAGTCATTATACTCGACTATCAGAGTCTCGTCTGAAATTTCTTTGATTGACCCAGCTGATGATGGGATAGCTGCAGCTCCAGATCCAGCTTTTACCAACACATAATCATATGCTCCATGATATCCTCCATTAAACTTTAGTATCTTCTTCCTTCTCGTGAAAGCTCTACTTAATCGTATTGCAGTCATTGTTGCCTCACCTCCAGTATTAACTAATCTTACTTTTTCTGCACATGGAATTATCTTAGTCATTATTTCAGCAAGATAAACCTCTTTTTCAGATGGGATGCAAAAGAGAGTCCCATTCTCGAGTTGCATTCTTACAGATTCGATAATTGGTAAATATGAATGTCCAAAGATTAATGATCCGTAACCCATACAATAATCCAGATATGTTTCATGATCAACACTAACTATTTTGCTTCCTAAACCCGAAGCTACAAAAAATGGATAAGGCTTAAAGAATCTTACAGGACTATTAACCCCTCCAGGAATGACCTTAACTGCTCGCCGAAATAATTTTTCAGATTTATCTGATATCAAATATTTAATTATTACAATCTATTTATAAGAATCTTATTTTTCTAATAGTACTTTTGCCATTTTTTTTGCAAAATATGTTATTATAATATCAGAACCCGCTCTTTTTATCGAAGTAAGAAACTCTATCATTACGTCTGTCTCGCTTATCCATCCTTTTTCAGCAGCAGCTTTTATTAGAGCATATTCTCCTGACACACTGAAAGAACACAGAGGAAGTTTGAAAATCTCCCTTGCTTTGCAGATTAAGTCCAGATAGGGAAGAGCAGGTTTTATCATAATCATATCAGCTCCTTCTTTGATATCTAATTCTATTTCTCTTAGGGATTCAAGGGAATTAGTAAATGGCATTTGATAGGTTTTTCTATCTCCAAATGTCGGAATAGAATTAGCAAGGTCCCTGAAAGGTGTGTATAATGATGAAGCCATTTTTGCTGAATAAGCCATGATAGATGTATCATTAAACCCAGCATCATTCAACTGTTCTCTAATAGCAAAAACTTGGCCATCCATCATAGCTGATGGAGCAATTATATCTGCACCACTGGTAGCATGACTCTCAGCAATTTTAGCCAGTACTTCTATACTAGAATCATTATCTACCATAGTGTCGTTGACTATTCCACAATGTCCTGAATTTGTATACTGACACATGCATACATCAGATATCACTACAATTCTATCTCCAAAATGTTTCTTTATTGTTTTGATCGATTTTTGAACTATCCCGTTGTCATTGTATGCTGATTTTGCAGCTTCATCTTTTTTTGAAGGAATTCCAAAAACTACTACACCTTTGATTCCCAGATCTAGAATTTCTGAAACTACATCCACAATCTTTGAAGGTGGAATTCGTTGTATATCAGGCATCGAAGCTATATCTTTGGCAGTCTTTAAGCCTTCTTCGACAAATAATGGATAGACTAAATCATCTGTCGAGATACGAGTTTCTTGTAAGAGGTCGCGAAGTGCTTTACTTTTTCGTAGGCGCCTTAGTCTCATATTTGGAAAATATGATCCATTAGCTAAAGAATTATTGGAAATTTGCTTCATTTTCATAATTGAATAGCTTAGCAGCTAGACTCATAAGTTCCTCCTCATCGTTTTTATCATTTTGAATCTGTCGACGAAGATTATTCATAGGAGTAGATATTATTCCTTCTAAAAGTGCGTGCGAAAATTGTTCAATAATCTTGCCTTCTTGAGGTCCTATATTAGATCCAAGTATAGACAGTGCTTTATTGAGTTCTCTTTTCCTGATTTTATCTACATTACGAAAAACAGAAACAACTACTGGATCTGCTTTTCTTCGTTTTAATAATAAATCCATATTTTTCATTTCCTCTTCAATTATCTTATCTGCAGACTGAATTTCCTCTTTTCTCCATTGAAGATTTCTCTGAACAATATTTCCGATTTGATCTAGATTAAATAGTAATACATTATCAATTTGTGAGATCCCCTCTTCTACTGTGCGAGGATTTGATAGATCAAAAATTAATAAAGATGTATTTTTTGCTTCCATTGTTTTCTTTATCCTATCTTGTGTAACTAAATAATATGGGGCTGTAGTACTTAGGAAAATAATATCCATAGAATGTAATGAGGTTAAAGCATCTTCAAACATTATTGGTATACCTGAAAGAGATTCTGCAAACGATCTGGCTCTCTCAAAAGTTCTACTAGTATTCATAAAAGAAACATTTCGCTGTTTTAATGCTTTGGCTATCAGACTAGCACCTTCTCCTGATCCTATAAGGAGTATTTTCTTGTCATTCAGTCGTCCAATTGACTCTTCTGCTAAACTAACCGCTACAGAACCAACTGAAATACGTCCTTTATTTATCCCAGTTAGTGACCTAACTTTACTTCCTACCCTGATAGATTTTTCAAAAATGATTGAGAGAAAAGGTCCAAGATAATTATTAGACTTAGAGAATTCATATGATCTTTTTACTTGACCTAGAATTTGATCCTCTCCAATTACTAATGAATCTAAACCTGCAACTAGTTTTAAAAGATGGCGAATTACATCTTCTCCTCTGACAATCTCTACTATTTTCAAGAATTCTTCGGTTGAAAACTTTGAATGAACAGCCCAGTAATCAATAATTTTCTGCGGATCCAGTTCTTCCTCTATAACTGCAAATATCTCTACCCGATTACAAGTTTGCAAAATGAGGCATTCTTTCATTTGCAAATGTTCAAGAAAAATTTCATGAGCATCATTTAAATCTTTAAATGCAAATTTTTCAAGTAAATGTATAGGAGCTTCTTTATATGTTATCCTAAAATTGAGCAATTCAACTGATTTGTTAACGAGGGTCATTTTTGAAATCGCTCCAATGGTTCAACAATTCAATTGTAGCAGCCTTGGCCTCATCTATTTTGTTTTCATTAATTAAATTTTGAATATTTTTATCATTGATTATTGAATAAAGAAATCTTTTACGTTCCATAACTGTTTTAATTTTTGGTCTCGCAGCCATTCTAGCATACTCCTGTAACTTGGTATTTTCTATATCTGATTGCTTTATTATTCTTCTTAAAATACGTTCTGCTTTTATTCTCAATTTTCTAGCCATTATCGGACTTTTTCCCGAGGTAGAAATTGCTACCTGCATTACTCCTTCAATATTTATTATAGAGGCATAAGAAAAATCACTTACTTGTGGATCATCCGCAGCATAGACGAATGACATCATTGATCGTCCTTTTTCTATGATTTTTCTATTAAGCTCTTTATTATCTGTCGCAGCAAGTACTAAAAAAATATCTTGGTAATTATCTAATATATCAGCATTCTTAATTTTCATTTTAACTATCTCAATTTTCTTTTGTTGTGATAATTCATCAAGATAAGAATTCATTCTTTCACTAATTACAGTAATTTTACAATTTTGACCTAATAATCCTTTTACTTTTCTAACTCCTTCTATTCCTCCTCCTATGACAATTACGTGTTTTTCAGCAAGGTTTAGATCAACTATCAATTATACTTTCACTGCTGATGAAACAATATTGATTACTTTATTTAAGTTATTTCAACTAAAGTAGACTTTATGAAAGAACTAATTAAAAATATACAAAAAAATATTTAGTTCCAGAATCAATATAATATTCAAAATGATCTCAATTGATAAATAAAGAAAATAATTATAAAAAATTAGAACTTGATACTCTAGATGATATTGGGCCTGCAACAAAAATTCATCTTATTGATGCTGGAATAGACTCATTAAAGGATTTGATAATTCGAGGCCCACATGATGTCGCCGAGGTTACCGGAATGACTATGGAAAAATCAATTGATTTATGTAATAAAGCTAGAATAAAACTAGAAGAAGTGGAGATTATTGAAAGAACATTTATTCCAGCAACAGAGCTTTATAATAAAAGGAAAAATATAGAGAGGATTTCTACTGGTTCTAAATGTTTTGACGAACTGTTAGGAGGTGGATTTGAAGTTAATGCAATAACTGAGATATATGGAGAGTTTGGATCAGGAAAAACTCAAATCTGCCATACTTCTGCAGTAATGGTGCAACAAAAAATAACAGACGGCGGACTAGAAGGAGGAGTAATTTATGTCGACACAGAGAATACTTTTCGGCCAGAAAGAATAGTATCGATTTCGAAAGCGAGAAATATAGACTATGTAAGCGTTTTAGAGAATATAGTAGTTGCCAAAGCGTTTAACAGTGCACATCAAGAATTAATCATTCATGAAATAGGGAAAATTATTGAGAATAACAATATAAAGTTACTAATATTAGATTCGGCAATTTCGCATTATCGTGCAGAATATCTTGGCAGGGCAATGTTATCAGAAAGACAGCAAAAAATAAATAGATTAATGCATATCCTAATTAGGATTTCTGAAACTTATAAAATAGCAGTTATACTAACTAACCAAATTCAATCAGTTCCGGACACGTTATTTGGTGATCCTTTTAGGCCAACAGGTGGAAATATTATTGCGCATTCGAGTACCTATAGAATATATTTGAAAAAAGCTGGAAAAAATAGAATTGCTCGAATTGTAGATAGTCCATATCACCCTGAAATTGAAGCGTTATTTTCATTGGGAGAAGAAGGGGTAACTGATCCTGTATAGTTCAGTTAATATTAAATTAAGGAGATAATTCAACTACAATATGCCAAGATCACATGGAAGTAAGAGAAAATCACGATCTATATTAACTAAAAGTAACATCCTTAGGGGTATTTCATATTTACTAATAAATTACAAAATTGGAGATAAAGTAATTATTAATATCGATCCTAGTGAACATAATACAATGCCCCATAGAAGATATCAAGGAAAAATAGGAATAATTCAGGAAATTGGAAAAAGAATTATCAAAGTATCTGTTCCTATAGGCAATAAAGAAAAAATTTTACAGACTAAAAGAAATCACTTAAAACCTTTAACTAACTAGGAAGGACTTGTATGGAAACTTTAAAAAAAGAAGTTATATCCCTATCGGAGGTAAAAGATATTTTAGAAAAAGTAAAAACAGAAGAAATGGATCAAATTCAGAGATGGACATATGATTATGTGTCTAAGTTTGCTAAATTACCTTCACAGGTTTCAAGAACAATAATAGATGAATTAGTAGCATCTTGCGATTTAAAGGAAGACGAAGCAGTAGAAATAGCAAATGCTATGCCAACTTCTATTGAAGAGTTACGGGCTTTTACATTTGGATGGAAAAAGTTGATCTTAACAGATACATTAAACAAAATTTTAGGTATTTTAAATAAAGAGAAAAAAGATAATTAGAGCATCCTAAGAGAAGAATATTAATGTCACTACCGGATCATTATCAAGATACTAAAGGAAATGCATTCGGTAGCTTTCACATTCCTCGGAAATATGAAGAGTATGCACATGTGATAGAATTTACAATAAGAGGAAAATCCTCGACCGTAAAAAAACGAGAAGGTATAATAATACAAGCAATTGGAGAAGAACGCTTAACATTACTCGAATTACTAGGGGATCCATCTCAAAATTTTGAGATTGGCGAACGTGCCTATATTGGAAGGGAAGGAAGAAACAAAATAATCAGTGTTTTAGGTAGGTTAAATTATAATGACCTTTCAGTTTCTGCAAAAAATGAAATCCCACTTGCAATAGAGAAAATAGTTAATATTAAAGAAAGAAGATTTGTTGACTATTTTAATAATGCTCAACCTATTACTCCCCGTGTTCATGGATTAGAATTAATTCCAGGAATTGGTAAAATATATATGAAAAGTATTCTAACTGAACGAGAAAAGAAAAAATTTGATAGTTTTGCTGAGATCCAAGAACGCGTGGGTGTAAAAGATATACAGAAATTAATTACAAAAAGAATAGTAGAAGAAATTTCTGGTGAGGCAAGAATGAATCTCTTTGTGAGAAAATGAATTGGAGAAAATATTATGGACAAACTTTTCTTACTGACCTAAGAATAGCTAGAAAAATAATAGAGAGTTCCGAGATAAAATCTTTTGAAGACGTTTGTGAAATGGGTACGGGAAAAGGCATACTTATTCCATATTTATGTCAAAATGCCAAATTCGTAAAATCATTTGAAGTTGATTATAAATTATATAATAGAATCAAGCTTTTACAATCAAAATTTAATAATTTAGAGATTATAAATAAAGATATTTTAAAATATACTAACCCTTTGAAATTTGATGTTTTTGTTTCTAATATTCCATATTCTAAAAGCAAAGAAATATTGTTATGGTTAGCAACAAAAAAGTTTCCACGTGCCATTATAATGGTACAAGACGAATTTTGTCAAAAAATTCAATCTAAAAATGGAGATAAAAATTATAGAGCACTATCGGCCATAACACAATATTGTTTTAATATTCAACCATTATTCAAAGTAGATCGAAAATCATTTTACCCTGAACCAAAGGTCGATTCTCAAGTAATAAAATTAACGTCAAAAAATAAATTTCTTTCTAAAGATACTGTTTCTAAAATCCATTTCATTTTTTCTTTTAAAAATAAAAATATAAATAAACTGAATAATAAACTTAATATTCATTTTAACGAAATAGATAGTAGAGTCAAAGACCTGGAACCAGAGAAAATTATTGCTCTTTCCAAACTCATCTGAGCGATCGTTGAAATAATTAAATGTACAATCCTAACGTCGATAGTTTCTTATTAATAGATTCAATTCGAGAATATTATGGAAAATCGGCACTCGAGATTGGAACAGGATCAGGAATAGTTTCTGAATCTCTCTTAAAAAATTTTAAAAATGTGGTAAGTACTGATATCGACATTGATTGTCTGTTATATTGTAAAAAACATAATAATCCGAAAATATCTTTAATATGTTGTGATGCGACCACAGCTATATCTGGTAAATTTGATTTAATTGTAAGTAACCCACCCTATTTACCGTATGATACATTTCGTGATAAAACCATTCATGGAGGAATAACTGGAATAGAGAAAACTATTCATTTTATTCGTTCAGCAGTATCAAATTTGGAAAAATCTGGACACATTATTTTAATTGTGTCATCTCTATCAGATATATCCAAGCTTGATAGGTTTATTTACGAAAATAAAATTGATATGAAAATTATTAATAAGAAAAAAATATTCTATGAAACTCTTTATGTATATGAATTAAGCATCGTAAATCATAGACAGGCATTTAATAGAGTATACTCACTTTTTTAACAATCTCGATGCTCTTTGAGAAATCTGTTCTGCCATTTGAGAGAGTGATGCATTACCACCTAAATCATAAGTAACATATTTATTCTCATTTATAACGTCTTCAGTGGCTTTAAAAATAGCTTTGGCTATATCTTTCTCACCTAGGTATTCTTCCATCCAAGCACCTGAACATATTGTAGCTACAGGATTTACTTTATTCTGACCTGCATATTTTGGTGCACTACCATGAGCAGGTTCAAACATAGCATATTTATCACCATAATTGCCTGAATAAACATTCCCTATTGATCCGACATGTCCTGAAGCACATTCAGATATTATATCCATGAATAAGTTAGTACTTAACAAGATACTTTTATTGAATCTTTGAGGATTTTTGACTAACTGTTGAGTAACATTATCTATGTAATATTCCTCTGTTTCTATAGTATTAAAATTCTTTTTGATTTTCTCTACTGCTGAAACAAATATTCCATCTGTTTCTTTTAAAATATTTCTTTTAGTAATAACAAATATTTTTTTGAAACCTAACTCCTTGCACAATTCAAAGGCTTTTGATACTACACGTTCACATCCTTTTCTAGTTATTTTTCTAATTGCAACAGCTGAATCGTCACTGGTTTTAAATTCTATTCCAGCATACAAACCTTCAGTTGCTTCTCTGACACAGACGAAATCCAGGTCTAACTGTAAAGTTTTGTACGTTTTTATAGGTCGGATATTTGCATAAAGTTCAAATTTTTGTCTAATGCTAACAGCTACGCTTCTAGGGGCATTTGGATCTGGAATAGTAGTGGTTGGCCCTTTAAAGCAAGCATCGCTTTCAGATAGTAATTTCCAAACTTCATCAGGGATATACGAATTTGTCTTATGTTTTTGCCAAAATTCAGATCCAGCTTCTACAGGAACAAGCTCAATAGTGCTGTTACAGGATTTCAAAACATCGATCATACATTTTACCAACTCTGGGCCGGTACCATCTCCCTTTATTACAACAGCCTTTTTATTTCCCAAAACTAATCAAGATTTCACTTGATTTTTTCTATTTATATATTATGTGGATCATAACTCCATCCTACTTTGCCATTTTAGATTTTAATTCAATTTTTACTACCATATCCTTAGTGAAAGGTGGCATTAATGTAGAATTAGATATCTTTGTATATTCATTATTTTCAGAGAAATAGGAATACTGAATATCGTAATTATCTAATTTGATTATTTCTTTATTTATAGATCCTGTTTCGTTATTGATAACAGTTATTGTTTTATTATCAACTGAGTAAAGTTGCATAAAATCATCTATTGTAAGTCTAATAGGTCTAATGTACTCTATATGTAGTCGATCGCCTACTTCGTCTGTATGAATTATATGGATGCATTCTTTTCCATCTTTTATTTCCTTTCCTACACCATCTGGAAGGAATTTTTGCTTACCATCTTCAAAAATTTGCACTATTGGGTAAACATTAAAGGTTTCAACATTATGAGCTTTTAAGCAAATGCCCAAAACTTGGGGAGGAGGCGATAATTGCATTATTATTATTCCTGCGAAAGTTGCTACGCCTATCATAACTGGTGGTAATAATAATTGTTTTTTCCCTATTTTCTTTGTAGGTTTTGTTGGCTTAAACCGCCGTTTGGGCATTGTAAATTAAATCGTAGAATCTCAATATTAGAGTCTTTCTCCATTCTTAATTGTGCATATAATCTAATAATGGTAAATTTATATGAAATCATCAATAATTTTATAGTGACATTCATAACCATCTCTTTTTCTTGGCTCGCTAAAAGTTAAATGCGAATGCAAATTTACACACTTTAATTCACATCATGATTCTGATTCCTAATTTATAATTTATAGGTTTTTTACTTTTTAAAAATTATTCGTGGAATGCCTAAAACAAATATAAAATTTGCATCAAATATTTAGATGGCAATATTCATTTAAATAGAATGCTTGATACTATAACCTATTTAATAAAACATTGAATTTATGCAAAATTAATAAATTAGTTCACAAAGTATTTTCTATATTGCTTACTGTCCATATAGATGGGGCATCGAGAGGAAATCCTGGACCTTCAGGTATAGGAGTTATCATTTTTCGAAATAATACATCAATATTAAATTATGGCGAATTTATAGGCTTTCGTACAAATCTTTTATCAGAATATTTAGCCCTCAAAAGAGCCTTACAATTAGCAGTTATAATTGATAATGAAATTAGAGTCCATACAGATAGCATGACAATTGTTCGACAGAGAAAATCTAAAGGAAAAATTAGAAAGAAAGAATTGAAAATTCTTTCCAGAGAAATTAATAATTTAGAAAAAAAATTTAGAAAAATTTCTTATGAATATATACCAAGAAAAAGAAATACATCTGTTGATTTAGTTGCAAAAAAGGCAATAGACTATTATATTAATTAATCAGGATCAAACTAATTATTTTGGCAGCTATGAGGAATCAGAGTTAATATTGAAAATTAGTTGTAATAAAGGCATTTGACTGAGCTGCCATATATAACATTTAATCTAAAAGTTTATGTAACAAATAATTTGAAATTTAATTAGAATTGCTTGAAAATAAGGACAAGAAGTTTGGCCTCATAAAAGATATCGCAATAATAGTCATTGGAGTAGTTTTGATATGGTTCGCTGTCAAAGTAGTATTCAATGTAGATAATCCATTTTATGTAGTTTCCAGTGGAAGCATGATACCTGTTCTAAACGTAGGTGATATATTGATAGTAAAAGATGGAAATACATTTAATAGCTTAAAAGTTGGTGATATTATTGTATTTAATAGACCTCAAGGCGGAGATCGAGTTATTGTTCACAGAATTATAGAGATTAGTGATAGATTCGGTGAAAAAGTAATTGTAACGAAGGGCGATGCGAACGATGGTATAATACCAGGTACAGATTTTCCTATACGTGAAAAAGATTACATTGGAACAGTTGCCTATACTGTTCCAAAGATTGGATTAGTCTTAAAATACCTCAATCCACCAGTAAATTATATAATAATTGCAGGAATAATAGGAATACTGATTTATACAAATGTTAAAAAGAAGAATGATGAAAAAGATAAAAAAATTGATGAATAGATCTTGTTAAAAGATATTCATATAGCATTTATCTTTTTGATTATTGTCAAAACATCTTCATCTAGCATTACATGATCCAATCCAACTTTTTGTCCTTCAAATTTTGCACTTTTTCCTGAAACCAATGCAAATCTGAAATCACGCAACATGTTCCTATGTAATTTGGCACAAATATCTTTAACTCTTGTTCCTTTTCTTACAATTAAAGGCTCTTCATAATCTGTTTTTTCACCTTTCGGCCTCATATAAATTCTGATAAATTCTAGTCTATTAAAAATTGATTCCTTAAGCATTTCTATGTTCAGATTTGAACTTGCTGCCACTGGTTCTACGTCCTCTTCTAGAAACGGGATCATGGCATCTAATGTATTGGTATCTATCAAATCGATTTTATTTAAGATTATTAGGGAATTGGGATATACCCTATTTCCAGCTAAAGCATCGATCAGATCATCAGTCGTTAAATCAGGATCTCTTATGGTAATTCTACCATTATGTATTCCATAAATTCTACACATCTCTCTAACCATTGACTCTGATATTAGGGAACCTTGGTCGATACTAACTGAAATACCTCCTTTTTCAGTTTTATGAATGTGAACATTAGGAGGTTTTTTATTGACCTTTATACCAATTTCTGCTAATTCTTTTACTAGTATAGAAAAATGTTTTGGTTGGAATACATCAACAACAATCAATACCAAATCAGCATTTCGAGCTACAGAGAGAACTTTTTTACCCATTCCTTTTCCAGAGGCTGCACCTTTAATGATTCCAGGTAGGTCAATGACTTGAATTTTTGCTCCTCTGTACTCCATCATTCCCGGAATAGCAGTGAGTGTAGTAAACTGGTAAGACGCGATCTTGGAATTTGCATTAGTTAAACAATTTAAAAGAGTAGATTTTCCAACACTTGGAAAACCAATAAGAACTATCGTAGCATCTCCTTCTTTTCTAACGTCATATCCAGAGCTACCTTTTCCTGTTGAGACAGTCTTTCCATGTCTATTTTCTTCTAGTTCCCGTTTCAGTTTGGCAATCTTTGCTTTTAAAATTCCAATGTGGAATTCTGTAGCTTTATTTATTTGTGTTTTGTGTATTTCATCTTCGATTTCTTTGATTTTCTCTGGAATTCCCATTGTTCGATTATAAATAATATCAATTCGAGATCATAAAAGAATTTCTTTCTTTAAAAAATACCAAAGAGTTTTAGTCCATGTAATGAACCAATCAGTGAACCAAAGATTATCATTAGCAACCAAGGCATTGCTGGCAACTTTGGTGGATTAAGAATTATTTGGTGATTTTCAATAATATTAGTTATATAATCACGTACTTTATCATTCCAGATTTTATATTCGATCCTGTGTTTCTTCAGAATAGATTCTATCTCATAAATTACTGGAGCGCGGACCGATCGAATATGCTGAATGTATCTTCTAGATATTTCCACTTCTCCTTGAATTGCAATTAATCCTTGATGCATATCTAGTAGTCTAACATGTATTTCCCAAGGTTTTTTTAGCTTTTTTGTAAATCCATTGCCTATTTGTCCTGGTTTTTTATTTTCAAATTTCACTTTGGAAAATCCCTCCAAGATTAGAGTTCTGATAATTTCGTCTTTTTTTATTTTTACCAATAGGCTCAAATGATCAAACTGGATATCTTCGGATTTTATAGATTCCTGTAATCCTTTTAAAAAGTTCATTTTTTTTGGATATCTTGTAAGGAATTCGGCCATGTAGTTATTGAAAATTTGGAGATCAGTGTGATATTAAAATGCTATGAAAATAAAATTATATAAAAGGATCAGAGTTTTGCATACCTCGAAAATAAATATCTGTTTGATAATTGATAGCAAAGTCTTGCCAACTTAGTTTTCTATCAGTAAAAGAAACATTTGTACCCCTTATCAATACTAAAGGAACTGACTCGTTACTTTCTCCCATTACAAATGTACCCATTGTAGCTAAAGAGTCTGCCGTTGCTTTTAGCGTATATTTCATAACGTGGCCAAAAAGATCTTTCATTCCCCTTTGATCTTCTACTGGTTCTATTCCAGAACAACCTATTGCTACACCAGTAGTACCAATCCTTGTTGGCATTAATCTACTATCAGAAATAACTATCCCAACCTTAATTCCCAATCTGACTAAGAATTCCATTCGCAAATTGTCTGCAGAGATGAATGGATCTAAAGGAAAACATATAACACAATTAGAAGGTACATTTGATTTATCGATGCCTGCATTTGGTGCTAGAATGCCATTTCTAATAGTTAATAAGAATCCAGGTAAACCTCCAAAAATTACATCACTTTCTCTAATTACTACTTCAACAAGCATTGGATCCATTTGGTACTTTTTTGAAATCTTTTTGGCTTTATAACTAGGTCTAATATTTCGCAAATCTAACACAGAGCCCTCACTCATAGAAACAAATTTACTAGATAATACTAGGATGTCGCCATCTTTAAACTCACACTTTGATGATATAATAGTATCAAATAGATTAAATATTTTTTTTTTAGTTTTTAGTTTAATAGGTTGTAAAAATATCAATATTACTTGAATATCTTAGAGAACAATATTAATTTTTTAGAACGTTTTTATTCGCGAAGTGAGAATTTTATTCAGTATAATGAAATGGGAATGACTATTACTGAAAAAATATTAGCTAGAGCATCCAACAAAAAAAGTGTTACTCCTGATGACGTGGTTATTGCAAATATAGACAAAGTTATGGTCCACGATGTTTCTGGCCCTGGCGTGATTAAAGTATTTTCAGAATGGGAAAAAAAGGGTATAAATCTTGATCAAATTTGGGACTCTGATCGAGTATGGATAAGCGAAGATCATTTTGTTCCAGCTTCTGACCGAATATCTGCTAATAATATTACATTATTGACTAACTGGAGCAAGAAATACAATATACGAAAACATTTCAAGTATGGGTTAGGTCAGTATGGAATTTGTCATACTCTATCTCATGAAGAAGGATTAGTATTACCAGGCGAGATTTACGTTGGTGGCGACTCGCACACCAATACTACCGGTGCAATGGGAGCACTCGCTGTTGGATTGGGTCATACTGATATCGCATATGTATTGATGAATGGAAAAATATGGTTTAAAGTACCTGAAACTATTCGTTTCATAATAAATGGAGATAAACCTGAATACATAATGGCTAAAGATATAATATTGAAGATAATAGGTGATATTGGCACCGATGGCGCAAATTATAAAGCGATGCAGTTTACCGGAGAGACCGTGGATAAACTGTCTATGGAAGAAAGATTGACACTCACTAATATGAGTACAGAGGCAGGAGCTAAAAACGGTATTATAGAACCTGATGACATTACATTTGAATATCTGAAGACACGAACAGATAAAGAATTTATCCCCGTAAAGGGAGATTTTGATGCCTCCTTTAGTAATACGTTTACGTACGATATTGAAACTATAGATCCTGTTATTGCTAAACCATATTCTCCTGAAAATATATGTGCTGTAGGAGACTTAGAAGGGAAAATAATTGACAAAGCCTATATTGGATCATGCACTGGGGCAAAATTAGAAGATTTAAGAATGACAGCGAAGATCCTTAAAGGAAAACAAGTTAAAATTAGAACAGAAGTGGTACCTGCTGCTCAGTCAATTTATTTAAAAGCAATTAATGAAGGATTAATAAGTATATTTTTGGAAGCCGGCGCAGTAGTTGGACCTCCGACGTGCGGGGCCTGTTGTGGTGCACATATGGGTGTGCTTGCAAAAGATGAAATTTGTATTAGTACTACTAATAGGAATTTTCCAGGTAGAATGGGGCATGTTGAATCACAAACATATTTAGCATCACCCTTAGTAGTTGCTGCAGCAGCTATAAATGGAAAAATTACTGATCCAAGGAATGAGATGTAATGAATATACTTAGAGGAAGAATTCACAAATACAATAAAGACAATATAGATACAGATGTTATAATCCCAGGGCCGTATTTAAAAATACATGATCATAAGGAATTAGGAAAACATGCTATGGAAGGCCTAGATCCTAATTTTTCAGAAAAAATATGTGAAGGAGATTTTTTATTGACTGGAAAAAATTTTGGTTGTGGATCTAGTAGAGAACATGCTCCGATAGCTTTACATGAAGTAGGAATACGAGCAATACTTTCTCCTTCGTTTGCCAGGATTTTCTACAGAAATGCAGTGGACGGAGGATATCTTTTACCTATAGAAATCGATCCTGCTTCTATTGAGAAAATATCAGATAAAGATGAGATAGAAATTGATCTAGATACTAATACAGTAACGAATACAACATCTGGTGAAAAATTTAATATCAAACCCTTTCCAGAAATAATCTCAAAAATAGTAAAGGCAGGAGGGCTACTTTATTACAAGGGATAGATTCAACGTAGAGTTGATACAACTAGAATAAAATAAGATCATTATATTTTAATATTTTAATTTAAAATTTAAAATTTTCCGTTTATCTATATAGAATTTATAAATTTTAATAAATAACAATAGTATTTGAAAATAGCAAATAATAAAATCACGAAAAGATAAGTAGATGGAAAATATACTTAGTTAATACAATTTGATTTATTTGATATTCCAGTAAAAATTATAATTTTAACCAACAAAAATTTAAAAATAAAAAATTAAAATTAAAAAAATAGGTTGTTAATTAGTTGCCGCCGCCATTACCGCCGCCATCTCCAACTTTACCGCCGCCATCGCCATCTTAACCGTCTCCATCTCCAACTTTACCGCCGCCATCTCCATCTTTACCGC